>NZ_JBHWZH010000004.1:0-87811 GCF_042728285.1 Streptomyces sp. NPDC060194
GCGGCGGTGACATCAGCGCCGCCAACTCCCCCGAGGGCGGGGCGGTCTTCACGCTGAGGCTGCCGATGGACGGCGGCGCGGTGGAGGCCGAGGGCGACGCCGTCTCAGACCTGCTGCTCGGCGCCGATCTCGACCTGCAGCTCGACCTCGACCGGCGCGTCCAGCGGAAGGACGGCGACTCCCACCGCGCTCCGCGCGTGGACACCCGCCTCCCCCAGGACCGCGCCGAGCAGCTCGCTGGCGCCGTTCAGCACACCCGGCTGGCCGGTGAAGTCCGGGGCGGACGCGACGAACCCGGTGACCTTCACGACCCGCACCACGCGGTCCAGGTCGCCGACGACCGACTTCACGGCCGCGAGCCCGTTCAGCGCACAGCGCTGCGCCAGCTCCGTGGCCTCCTCGGCGGTCACCTCCGCGCCGACCTTGCCGGTCAGCGGCAGCTGCCCGTCCACCAGAGGCAGCTGCCCCGCCGTGAAGACGTAGGCGCCGGAGCGGACGGCCGGCTGGTAGGCGGCGAGCGGCGGCACCACGTCCGGCAGGGTCAGGCCCAGCTCGGCCAGGCGGGCCTCCACCGCGCCGCTCACGCGGTCTTCTCCCGCTTGAGGTAGGCCACGAGCTGCTCGGGGTTGTTCGGCCCGGGGACGACCTGGACGAGCTCCCAGCCGTCCTCGCCCCAGGTGTCCAGGATCTGCTTGGTCGCGTGCACGAGGAGCGGCACGGTCGCGTACTCGAATTTGGTCATGGACGGACTGTATCCGCTGGCGGCGATGCCTCCGGAACAGCTCTGCGGCCCACGGCGGCTTACGAAGGGACCCGAGTGGTTACGCTCGAATGTGTGAGCAGGCTTCAGGTCGTCAGTGGCAAGGGCGGCACCGGTAAGACGACGGTCGCCGCCGCCCTCGCGCTCGCCCTCGCGTCGAAGGGCAAGCGCACCCTCCTCGTCGAGGTCGAGGGCCGGCAGGGCATCGCGCAGCTCTTCGAGACGGAGGCGCTGCCCTACGAGGAACGCAAGATCGCGGTCGGGCCCGGGCCGGACGGCGGGGAGGTGTTCGCGCTGGCCATCGACGCCGAGCTGGCCCTCCTGGACTACCTCCAGATGTTCTACAAGCTCGGTCAGGCGGGCCGCGCCCTGCGCCGGATCGGCGCCGTCGACTTCGCGACGACCGTCGCCCCGGGCGTCAAGGACGTGCTGCTCACGGGCAAGGCCTGCGAGGCGGTCCGCCGCAAGGACCGCAAGGGCCGGTACGTCTACGACCACGTGATCATGGACGCCCCGCCCACCGGCCGCATCACGCGCTTCCTGAACGTCAACGACGAGGTGGCGGGTCTGGCCCGGATGGGCCCGATACACAACCAGTCGCAGGCCGTGATGCGGGTCCTGAAGTCCCGCGAGACCGCCGTGCACCTGGTGACGCTCCTGGAGGAGATGCCGGTCCAGGAGACCGTGGACGGGGTCGCCGAGCTGCGCGCGGCCGGGCTCCCCGTGGGGGCCGTCCTGGTGAACATGGTGCGGCCGGCCGTCCTGGAGGAGCCCGTCCCCGTGGAGGCGCCGCGCGAGGAGCTGGCGCGGGTGCTCACCGCGGCCGGCGTCGGCGGCGCGGGGACGCTGGTGGAGCCGCTCCTGGAGCAGGCCCGCGAGCACGAGGAGCGGGTGTCCCTGGAGCGCGAGCAGCGCGAGGTGCTCGGCGGCCTCGGTCTGCCGCTGCGGGAGTTGGAGATGCAGCCCGAGGGGGCCGACCTCGCCGGGGTGTACCGCCTCGCCCGCATCCTGCGGGCGCAGCTCGAGGAGAAGGCATGACTCAGGACCGGCCGTCCCAGGGCGGGGAGGCGCGGCGGAAGGCCGGAGTGGCCCCGTCGCGGCACCTGGACATCGATCCGCTGCTCGACGACCCGGGGACCAGGATCATCGTCTGCTGCGGCTCCGGCGGCGTCGGCAAGACGACGACGGCCGCCGCCCTCGGGGTGCGCGCCGCCGAGCGCGGGCGCCGCACCGTCGTCCTGACGATCGACCCGGCCCGCCGGCTCGCGCAGTCCATGGGGATCGACGCCCTGGACAACGTGCCGCGCAGGGTCGACGGCATCAAGGGCGCCCCCGGCCGGGCCGAGGGCGAACTGCACGCCATGATGCTCGACATGAAGCGCACCTTCGACGAGATCGTCGAGGCGCACGCCGACCGGGAGCGCTCCGCCGCGATCCTGGGCAACCCCTTCTACCAGTCGCTCTCCGCGGGCTTCGCCGGCACGCAGGAGTACATGGCGATGGAGAAGCTCGGGCAGCTGCGGGCCCGGGACGAGTGGGACCTGATCATCGTCGACACCCCGCCGTCCCGCTCGGCGCTCGACTTCCTCGACGCCCCCAAGCGGCTCGGCTCGTTCCTCGACGGGAAGTTCATCCGGGTCCTGATGGCGCCGGCGAAGGTCGGCGGCCGGGCCGGGATGAAGTTCCTCAACGTCGGCATGTCGGTGATGACCGGCACCCTGGGCAAGCTCCTCGGGGGCCAACTGCTGCACGACATCCAGACGTTCGTGGCGGCGATGGACACGATGTTCGGCGGGTTCCGCACGCGTGCGGACGCCACGTTCAAGCTCCTCCAGGCGCCCGGGACGGCGTTCCTCGTCGTCGCCGCGCCGGAGCGGGACGCCCTGCGCGAGGCGGCGTACTTCGTGGAGCGGCTGGCCGCGGAGTCGATGCCGCTGGCCGGTCTGGTGCTCAACCGGGTGCACGACAGCACGGCGCGGAGGCTGTCGGCGGAGCGGTCGCTCGCGGCCGCGGAAAATCTTGAGGAGCGCCGCATTGTGGATCAGAGGGGTGGGAAGGAACAGGACCGTACCGCCCCCGAGGCATCCCCGACCGACGACGTCGCGGTCTCTCCCGAGGCTCCCCCGCCCGCTCCCGGGACCGCGTCCGAGCAACCCGAACAGCACTCCGTGGACCGGCTCGCCGCCGGCCTGCTCCGCCTGCACGCAGAGCGCATGCAGGTGATCGCACGTGAACAGCGCACCCGCGACCGTTTCTCGTCACTGCACCCCGAGGTGGCGGTGACCCAGGTGACCGCCCTGCCCGGGGACGTGCACGACCTCGCGGGTCTGCGCGACATCGGCGAGCGGCTCGCGGACGACGGGTGATGTCAGGGGGCGCGCCCGGCGGTCCGCGCCGTTCGGCCACGGATTCGCTCAAGTGATCGCGTACGCGCGACGCCGGGACTCCTCCGTCGTGCGCAGGTGCAGTAGTCCTCCGCCGGTCCGGCGGTGGACGCGCTATCCCACCGCGGCGTAGTCGACGTACGTCGCCGCCAGTTCGTCGGCCTCGTCGTCCGGGAGGATCCCGAGGCTGCGCTCGTACTCGGTGCGGGCCGTCTCCAGCAGCCGGCGCCACGAGGTGACCGTCGGGCGGCGGCGCAGCAGGGCGCGGCGCTCCCGCTCGGTCATGCCGCCCCAGACGCCGAACTCCACGCGGTTGTCGAGCGCGTCGGCCAGGCACTCGGTCCGCACCGGGCATCCGGTGCACACCGCCTTGGCCCGGTTCTGGGCCGCTCCCTGCACGAACAGTTCATCCGGATCGGTAGTGCGGCATCCTGCCTGCGCACTCCAGTCGATAACCCAGCCCATATCGGCGCCGTCCTCTCCCGAATCGAGGCTCCCCCACGGCGACAGCGGCATATTCACCGCTGCCAGTTAGGGACGCTACGGAAGATGCGAACAGCGCAACACCCCCTTCGGGCCCAATCTTGAATGGCCCGAACGGACTATGCGCGTACGGGAGATCACCCGACGGAGTGAGCGAAGGACACATGCGGACAATCTCCCCGAAACGGGGCAGATCACATGATCCGGAAGGGACACCGGGCACCGCATGTGACGGAAACGGACACCCGCGCGGCGGAACCGCACTCCACTCGGGCACGAGAGGCAACCGATTCGGGTTCGGTCGCGTCCTGCAGGGGGATCGATACGAGACCGCTCCGCTGTGACAGTTGAACGCAGCTTAGGCCAACGCCTACTGCCCTGTCCGGCGAATGACAACGTAGGCTGCGCCCATGGGAAAGAAGAGCTCGGGTGGTGGTCTGACCACCACCCAGCATGCCGCCAAGTTCCTCGGGGTGAGCGTGCTCGCGGGGGGACTGCTCGCGGGGATCGCCGTACCGGCGGCGGGGGTCATCGGACTGGCGGCGAAGGGGACGGTCGAGAGTTTCGACGAGATCCCGGCCAATCTGAAGCAGCCGCCGCTGAGCGAGCGCACCACGATCCTCGACTCCAAGGGCGGGACGATCGCCACGGTCTACTCGCGTGACCGCACGATCGTGCCCCTGGACAAGATCTCGCCGTACATGCAGAAGGCGCTCCTCGCCATCGAGGACGCGCGCTTCTACGAGCACGGCGCGGTCGACCTCAAGGGCATCCTGCGCGCCATCAACAAGAACGCGCAGTCCGGCGGCGTCTCCGAGGGCGCTTCGACGCTCACCCAGCAGTACGTCAAGAACGTCTTCATGGAGGAGGCGGGCGACGACCAGGAGAAGCTCCGCGCGGCCACCGAGCAGACGATCGGCCGCAAGGTCCGCGAGCTGAAGTACGCGATCCAGGTCGAGGAGAACCTCTCCAAGAAGCAGATCCTGGAGAACTACCTCAACATCACGTTCTTCGGTCAGCAGGCCTACGGCGTCGAGTCCGCGGCCCGCCGCTACTTCTCCAAGCCCGCCAAGGACCTGGAGCTGGAGGAGGCCGCGCTGCTCGCCGGCATCGTCCAGTCGCCCAGCGTCTACGACCCGGTCAACGACGAGCAGGAGGCGACCAAGCGTCGCAACATCGTCCTGACCCGGATGGCCGAGGTCGGCGACATCACCCAGGCGCGCGCGGCGAAGGCGATGAAGGCCCCGCTGGCGCTGAAGCTGAGCCGGCCGCGGAACGGGTGCATCACCGCGGTCAAGGGCGCGGGGTTCTTCTGCGACTACGTCCGCAAGACGCTGCTCAACGACCCGGTGTTCGGCAAGACCGACGAGGAGCGCCAGAAGCTCTGGGACCTCGGAGGGCTGACGATCCGCACGACGCTCGACCCGCAGGCGCAGGCGGCGGCGAACGAGGCGGCGACGTCCAAGGTCGACAAGACGGACGGGGTGGCCGCGTCCGTGGTCCAGGTCGAGCCGGGTAGCGGCAAGATCCTCTCGATGGGGCAGTCCCGCCCGTACGGCCTGAACGCCAAGAAGAACGAGACCGTGCTCAACCTCGGCGTCGGCAGCAAGATGGGCGGCACGACCTACGGCTTCCAGGTCGGCTCGACCTTCAAGCCGATCACCGCGGCGGCCGCGCTCGAGAAGGGCATCGACCCCACGGAGGTCTTCAGCGACCCGTGGAAGATCAAGCTGGAGAAGCGCGACTTCAAGACCTGCGACGGCGCGCCGACCGGCAGTGACCAGTGGGACGTCCAGAACGAGATGGAGTCCGAGAAGGGCCCCTACGACATGACGAGCGCGCTCGGCAAGTCGATCAACACCTACTTCGCCCGTCTGGAGCAGAAGACCGGCCTCTGCGAGACCGTGACGATGGCGCAGAAGCTCGGCTACGAGCAGGGCGTCGGCAAGAAGATCAAGCAGGACGCCTCGATCACGCTGGGCGTCGCCGAGAACACCCCGCTCGGCATGGCCAGCGCCTACGCCGCCTTCGCCAACCGGGGCACCTACTGCAGCCCGGTCGCCATCGCGTCGATCACCGACCGGAACGGCGAGAAGCTCCGGGTCCCGAAGACGAAGTGCAAGCGGGCGATGTCGGAGAAGACGGCCGACACCATCAACCAGATGCTCAAGGGCGTCGTCGAGGACGGCACCGGCACCCGGGCCGGCCTCAGCGACCGCGACAACGCGGGCAAGACCGGTACCACCGAGGGCCGCAAGGACGCCTGGTTCGTCGGCTACACGCCGAACCTGTCCACGGCGGTCTGGGTCGGCGACGACGTCGGCACGAAGCGCGAGATGTACAACCTCACCATCGGCGGCGTCTACTACGACAAGGTCTGCGGCGGCTGCCTGCCGGGCCCGATCTGGAAGACCGCGATGACCGGCGCGCTCAGCGCCGGCGAGACCCCGTCCTTCACCTACGTCAGCGTCCCGCGCGGCAACACCAAGCCCGAGGAGGAGGAAGGCGAGGGCGACGGTGACCGCGGCGGCAACGGCGGCGGCGACGACAAGCCCGGCTTCCCCGGCGGCGACGCCTCGCTCCCGCCCACCTCGGACAACGGGGGCGGCACGAACGGTGGCGGGAACGGCGACGGCGGCGGGAACGGCGCCAATGGCGGCGGGAACAACGGTGGTGGGAACGGCGACGCCGGCGGAGGCACCGGAGACGGCGGCTGGAGCGACGGCTGGCAGGACGGCACCGGAGGCGGCGCCGACTGACGCCGGGGGCGCGCGCTGACGCGCCCATGGACACAGCAGTGCGGGGCATCCCTGGGGATGCCCCGCACTGCTGTGTGTGGGCGGTGGTCGGTCCGGACGCCGGCCGCGCACCACGCGCTCGACGTACGGACCGACGCCTTTGACGCGCCCGATGCCGTACGCCTGGCCGACGCCGTACCTCCGCGCGCGGCCCGCGTCAGCTGCCGGCCAGCTCCTGCTTGACCACCGCGGCGACGCGGCCGCCCTCGGCGAGACCGGCGACCTTCGGGTTCACGATCTTCATGACCTGGCCCATCGCGCGGGGGCCCTCCGCGCCGGCCGCCTTCGCCTCGGCGACCGCCTGGGCGACGATCTGCCGCAGCTCGTCGTCGGAGAGCTGCTTGGGCAGGTACTCGGCGAGGATCACGCCCTCGGCCTTCTCCTTCTCCGCCGACTCCGTCCGCCCGCCCTGGGCGAAGGCCTCGGCCGCCTCGCGGCGCTTCTTCGCCTCGCGGGCGATGACCTTGAGCACCTCGTCGTCGGAGAGCTCGCGGGCCGTGGTGCCCGAGACCTCCTCCTTGGTGATCGCGGTGAGCGTCAGCCGCAGCGTCGACGAACGCAGGTCGTCGCGTGCCCTGATCGACTCGGTGAGGTCGTCCTTCAGCCTGGCCTTGAGCGTGGTCATGTCCCCAGTGTCTCAGGTGCGTCTGACACTTCGCCCGCCCATTTCCCGCGGCCGCCGCCCCTGGGGGCCCGCCCCGTCGTCTGCGACGATGGGCTCATGCGCGCACGCTACGGAGTACCTCTCGGAATCACGGCGGCCGGTGCCGCCGGACTGGCCTACGCCGCGGGCTTCGAGGCCCGCTCGTTCCGGCTGCGGCGGGTGACCGTCCCCGTCCTCCCCGAGGGCATGCGCCCGCTGCGCGTGCTCCAGGTCTCCGACATCCACATGGTCGGCGGCCAGCGCAAGAAGCAGCGCTGGCTCCGTTCGCTGGCCGGTCTTCGCCCCGACTTCGTGATCAACACCGGGGACAACCTCTCCGACCCCGACGGCGTGCCCGAGGTCCTGGACGCGCTCGGCCCGCTGCTCGAGCAGTTCCCCGGCGCGTACGTCTTCGGCTCGAACGACTACTACGGGCCGAAGCTGCGCAACCCCGCCCGCTACCTCGTCGAGAGGGCACGCGGCCAGCACGGCCTGAACGGCGGCGGGGCGCCCGCCGTCGGTGTCGTCCACAACCCGTGGGAGGAGCTGCGGGACGCGTTCGACGCGGCCGGCTGGGTGGGCCTGAACAACGCCCGCGGCACGCTGAAGGTCGACGGCCACGAGATCGCGCTCACCGGCCTCGACGACCCGCACATCAAGCGCGACCGCTACGACCGGGTCGCGGGCGGCCCCGCGCCCGGCGCGGACTTCTCACTGGCGGTCGTGCACGCGCCCTACCTGCGCTCCCTCGACGCGTTCGCCTCCGACGGATACCCGCTGATCCTGGCCGGGCACACCCACGGCGGGCAGCTGTGCCTGCCGTTCTACGGGGCGCTGGTCACCAACTGCGACCTGGACACCGATCGCGTGAAGGGGCTGTCCGCGCACACGGCCGCAGGGAGGCGCTCGTACCTGCACGTCTCCGCGGGGTGCGGGACGAACCGCTACACCCCGGTGCGCTTCTTCTGCCCGCCGGAGGCGACGCTGCTGTCGTTGGTGCCGGGGGTTGCGGGGCGCTGAGGGGGTGACGGGGGCACCGGGAGCGCGGCCGCTGGTTTGGGACCCGGATCGTCGGCCTATGGCGCGCGATGCACCGGTGCCGTCCGCGCGGGTCCGTCGTACGGGTGCGGCGCGCGCCGAAGCCTCCCCTCGGGTGCCGGGCGCGACGGGCCTCCGCACCGGTGCGGCGCGCGCCGGGGGGCCTCCGCGGCGACGCCCCGCCGACCTCCTACCGTGGTCGGATGATCGCCCCGATTCCCAAGGGCCCGCCCGGCGGCAGCACCCCCGCGGCCGCGGTGGTACCTGCCGTGCGCCGCCCGCTCGCCGCCTGCGTCCACCTGCTGATCGCCGTGGCCGCGGTGACCGGCATCGTCGTCGAGTTCGTCCAGGGGGACCCCGCGCGGGTCCCGATCTACTTCACGGTCCAGAGCAACGCGCTGGTCGCCGTCGTCTGCGCCGTGGAGGCGCGCCGCGACCTGACCGGCCGCCCCCAGGTGCCCGCCCCGCTCATGGGCGCGACGGTCCTGTTCATCGCGATCACCGGCATCGTCTACCACCTGCTGCTCGCCGACACGGCCGCCGACTTCACCATGGCCGCCGATCCGTCGTCCGCCGCCTGGCACAGCTTCGCGAACACGCTCCTGCACACGGTGACCCCGCTCGCCACGTTCCTCGCCTGGCTGCTCCTCACCCCGCCCGGCGGCCTCCGTCCCCGCCACGCCGCGCTCTGGCTGCTCTACCCCGCGGCCTACCTCTGCTTCGCCCTGGTCCGCGGCGCCCTCCTCTCCCCCGGCACCCCGGCCCGCTACCCCTACCCCTTCCTCGACGTCGACGCCCACGGCTACGCCGGCGTCCTCACCACCGCCCTCCTCCTCGCCCTCGCCTTCTCCGCCCTCGCCCTCACCCTCGTCGGCCTCGACCGCGTCCGCCCCGACCTCCACCCCCGCCGAAACCGGATTTCGCCTCCGGGCCCCGGTGGGCTAAAGTAAACGAGTCGCCGCGAGAAGCGGGCGGACATCGGGGTGTAGCGCAGCTTGGCAGCGCGCTTCGTTCGGGACGAAGAGGTCGTGGGTTCAAATCCCGCCACCCCGACGCTGGTCAGAGGGCCTATCGCATGATCGCGATAGGCCCTCTGTCGTGTCCGGGGGGCCAAACAGGGGGCCAAAGCGATCCCGTCAGTTCTCTTCGGCGTCCGCCTCTTGCTCGTAGGCGAAGATCACGTCCATGGCCTCAGCTCCCTGCGTGATGACGGGACGGAGCTGCTTCCGGTAGACCGCTTCCGTCGTGGTCTGGCTGCTGTGCCCGACCAACAGAGCGATCTTTTCCAGGGGGATGCCGTGGTCGGAGAGGAGCGACACGAAGCTGTGCCGCAGCTCCCTCGGCGTCCACTCCGGGTTCAGTCCCGCCTTCCTCGTGATCGCCCGGAAGTCGCGCCGAACGTTCGCGGCGTCCACCGGTTCCCCGCTCCGGGTCGTGAACACGAGACCCGCCCGGCTCCACTCCGCTCCCCGCGCCGCGAACTCCTTCTGCTGCCGGCGCATGTGCTCTTCAAGGACGGCGACGACCTGCTGAGGTAGAGCGATAGTCCGCCGGCTCTTCCGGGTCTTCGTCTCGCCGTGCCGACGCACGGAGCGCCAAACGGCGACGTGCGGCGCGACCCCGTCTTCCGGCGTCAGATAGACGTGGTCCCAGGTGAGGGGGCGCGCCTCTTCCGTCCGTACCCCGCTCAGCAGCGACAGCACGAGGTAGGCGTAGAGCCGCGACGGCCGCGCGGCGGTCAGCACGGCCTTCGCCTGCTCAAGGTTCAGAGCCTTGCTTGGCCGTCCCGGACGCCCTTCCGGCACGGTGACGAGCAATGCGACATTCCGCGCGGCCTTGTCCCGACGCTGCGCGTGCGCGACGGAGCGACGCAGGATGGCGAGCAGATCGCGCAGGCTCCGGGTGGCGAGGAACTCGGCCCGGCCGTCCAACCAGTCGTCGACGTCGTCCGCGCTCAGTTCCTTCAGCTTGGCCTTGCCAATGAAGGGGATGAGGTGCTTCTCCGCCATCGATCGGTTCTTGCCGATCGTGCCCTTCTCGTCACGCCCCTTGAGTCCCCGGCTCAGCCAGTCGGTCACGGCGTCGGCCACGGTGTAGTTCGCGGGGGCCTTGACCCCGGACTGGACTTCCTTCTTCAGATCCCGGATCTTCTGACGGACTTCCGTCTTGGTCTTGCCGTACACCTTCGGGCGGCGACGCTTGCCGTCCGGGCCGTGTCCCAGCGACACGGCGCCGACGTAGCGGTTCTTCGCCGCGTCCCAGTAGATCGTGTCCTCTCCGTGGCCGGCCCGCCGGCGCTTCGGTTCCTCGGTCATGCACTGTGCCTCTCAAGAAAAGAACAGGCCGCGCCTATCTAGGGCGCGGCCTGTTGCGGTGCGGTGCGGGAGGTCAGCCGGCGGCTTCCGCCTCCCGCTTGAGCAGTTCAACGAACTCTTCGATGTACTCGGTGGGTACGAGCCGCCGCCGACCGACGCGAACGGTGCGGAGACGGCCTTGGCGGATCAGGTCGTAGGCGGTGGAACGCTTGATGTCGAGCAGTTCGGCAGCGGCTTCCACGCGGTGAAGCCGGCGCTGAGGCGTTGAAGCTTGCGAGGACGTGGCCACGGATCGGCACTCCTTCGTGAGCTGAGCCGGGGGTGAGGCGTCGCCCCTCCCCCTCAGAAGTCCGCTACCTCCGCTACCTCCGCTACCGTGCTGGTCAGAGGCGTGATAGGCGTAGCGGATGCATGATCAGGTAGCGGACGGGTCCGCTACCTGATCGCTGGTGAGCGAGCGCGGGTAGCGCGTGTTGCCGCTACCTGATCTTCCTTCCGCTACCTCCGCACCCCCGTTGAGCTGGGAGGTAGCGGAGGTAGCGGAAGTAGCGCTTCTCAGGGGGCCGGGGCGGGGCAGTACCGCGACCACGCGTCGGCGAGGTCGGCGGCGTAGTAGCCCTTGAGCACGCTGCCCGCGGTCTTGATGTTGCGCGCGCGGACGGGGTCGCCGTCGGTCGTGACGTACTCGGCGAGCATCCGGGCGAGGGTGCGGGCGTCCAGCGGCTTGCCGCCCATGTCGCCCCACGGCGCTTCGTCCATCGCGGTGAGGCGATCCAGGATCGCGACGGTGGGCAGGCGGTCGATACCGGCGAGGACGTGGTCCCGCAGGTCGGTCAACAGCCGGATGCCGGTGCTCGCCCTATCACCGGCCGCCGCCGCGGCTACGAGTTCCTGGCACGCCGCGCGGGCGCGCTCGGGCCAGGTCCCGCCGGCCGCATCCGCGACGGCGAGCAGGGGTTCCCAGACGTCGGCGGGCCGGTCGGTGATGCCGTCGGGCATGTCCGGCCATGCGTCGCGCACCCGGTCCGCGACGGATTCCGCCCATGCGGCGAGCTGCTCGCGCAGCTTGTGTCCGTCCGCTTCGTCGCGCCGCGCGCGGAACGCTTCCACGTGCTCGTTCCTCGCCCGGCGCCGCATGCGGATGATGACGGACCGGGTCAGGATCGTGTCCGGCAACGACCCGAGCCCGGCGACCGCGACCGCGGTGAACGAGGGGAATGCGACGACGGTCTGGTTCCCGCCGTCGCCGACGCACCGGTAGGTGACCCCGGAGCGGCGGTGGCCGGCGTTGAGGAATCCGCGCAGTTCCTCGTTGTCCCCGGCCTTGGGGCCGAACACGGTGTCGATCTCGTCGAAGAGGATCGTGGGCCGCCCGTCCGGGCCGGACACCGCCCGGAAGAGGGCGGCGGCGGACGCGTTCACCGCGACCATCGGTCGGGGCACGAGGGTTTCCACGATCTCCAGTGCGCGCGACTTCCCCGACCCCGGTTCGGGGGAGAGGAACGCGAGTCGCGGGGTGGAGTCGAAGCAGTCGAGCAGGTGCGCGTGTGCGTCCCAGAGGGCGACGGCGACGTAGGCCGCTTCCTGGGGGAAGACGTTGAACCGGCGGTGGAACGCCTCCACGTCGTCGAGCAGCGCGGCGCCGTCGACGGGCGGGGCGGTGGGGGTGTCGGTCATGCTGCTCGCCGTCCTTCCTGCGGGGTGTGGAGCGGGCAGAGGTCGCGGTGTGCGGTGTGGTCGGCGATCAGGGCGAGGACCCGCCGCTTCCCGATGGCGCTGCGGTCGCGTCCGCACGCGCACCGGGAGGTCGCGGTGGGAGTCGAGCCGGACGCCGGCGCGATGATGTGCAGCACCGCCACGACGTACGGGCGCGGGTCAGGGCGAAGGGCAGAGGGGACGGCCTTGCGGCCGACGTCCTTCGTCGCACCCTCGCCGTGCGCGGTGCGGGCCGGTCCGGCGGGGCCGGGGCCGTCCGGGGCCACGGGCAGGCTTTTCAGGAGGGGGTTCGGCGCGGCGCTCATGCCGCCTCCCGGGGTCGGGCGGTGCGGATGGACCAGTCCAGTGCGCTGCGGATCGTGGCGCGGCACTCGGACGCGGACAGCCCCGAGGACTCGCCCCCCTCCTGAAAAGCCGCTTCCACCGTGCTGCGGTCGATCTCGCCCCATGCGACGAACCGACCCACGGCCCGGACGGCGCGCAGGAGTTCGGCGTTCCGACCGCCCTCGGGGGCGCCGGCGACGGCCGCGCACTCGCGTTCCAGCACGACGGCGGCCCGCCTGCCGGTCCTGTGCGGCGCGGCGAGGACCGGCCGGACCGGCGGGGCCGGGGGACGCAGGGCGGCGGTAAGCCAGGCGGGGAGGTCCGCGACCGGGCGCGCGTCGGCGACCTCGTACGCCTGGCCGTCGATGGTGCTGCCCGCGGCGACGACGTACCCGCCGTGCGCGCGGGTGTCGACCAGCGGCGCGAGCTTCTTGGCCGTGTTGCCGAGCCGGACGCCGGGCGGGGCGGCGAAGTACAGGTGTGCCCCACCGCTCGCGGTCCGGATGCGGTAGGTGTCGGGGACGGCGTGCCCGGAGCGCTCGCAGAGCGCCGCGAAGTTGGCCGCGCCGTCAGGCGCGTCCATCGTGCCCTTGGGCTTGTCCAGGTCGACGACGACCAGGTCGGCGGGGCCGGTGGCGATGCCGACGTTGAACGCGCCGGCCGTCCACGCGCGGGTCACGCGCTCGGGGTCGGTGGTGGCGCGCTGCTCCCACTTACGGTGACCGTCGGCGCAGTCCCCGACACCGGGGCACCGGTCGGCGGGGTGCAGCGCGGGCCGCTTCCCGCCGGGGCGGAGCGGGAAGACCGCCCACCCTCGTTCGGCGGCGGCTAGGGCG
Source organism: Streptomyces sp. NPDC060194 (assembly GCF_042728285.1). Lineage (NCBI taxonomy): Bacteria > Bacillati > Actinomycetota > Actinomycetes > Kitasatosporales > Streptomycetaceae > Streptomyces > Streptomyces sp. NPDC060194. Next base: position 13,298 of record NZ_JBHWZH010000004.1, read on the forward strand.
GCGGTGAGCAGGGGCGGCCGGTCGTCGCGCTCTCGCGCGCGGGGGTGCGGTTGGGTCATGCTGGGGTCTCCAGTCCTGTGATGGGTGCTGGCGAGCGAGGGCGGCCCCGGACTTTGGCGAGACGGGGGCCGCCCTCGGCGCGTTCAGGCGATGTCGAGCGTGAGCTGTGCGGGCGCGGGCGGCGCGGCCGTGGCGGGTTCGGTCACGGCGAGCAGCGCGGCGTAGGCGGCGTGGGCCTGGTGGATGACGACCCCGTTGCCCAGGATCTTGAGTTGGTCGGAGCGGGAGAGACCCAGGTCCGTCCCCGTCACCCATCCCGGGTCGGCGCCCATCATCCATTCGACGAACGCCGGCGACAGGCGACGGTTCCCCTTCGTCCCGGCTTCGGTCGGTTCCGGGGCGGGGCGCCCGAGGACGTTTTCCCACCGGCGGATCGCGGGCCCGTAGTCGGTGCCGTTGGTCGCCACCCACTCGTCATCCAGCCGGACGGCCCGGCCGGGGAAGTAGTAGTTCCCGGCCCGGTCGCGCTGGTTGGGGCCGCCGTGCGGGCCGTCGGACGCCTTCGGGGTCGGCAGCAGGTTCACCACCACCTCGTTCAGCGGCCGGGAGTTCACCGCGAGCAGGTTGGACGCGCCGGACTTCCAGTCGCGGGCGGCGGGGGTGGGCAGCAGCGTGACTGCGGTGCGCAGGTTCATGCCGCCCTGCCGCTTCGGGGAGGTGCCGGGGCCGCCGGTGCCGTCGGCGGCGGCCGGGGTGGGAAGCAGGGTCAGGCGGCCGTCGGGGGCAGCAAGAAGACCACTTCGTCCTCCAGCGTGGGCCCGTGTCCGCCCGCCTTGCGCTTGTCCGGGTGCTGCGGCCCGCCGTTCCTGCCGAGCTGTGAGGTGGGGGTCTTCAGCAGCGGGATACGCGACGGCGAACCATCGGTCCCGCCGGTGGCAGGCGCCGACTTCGGGATCTCCAGCGCGTAGGCACATCCACCGCGCGTCGTACCCGCTCGCGGCCAGGTCGGCGGCGACGACGTCGAGTCCCCGGCTCCGGAGGGCGGCGACGTTCTCCAGGAAGACGAGACGGGGTCGAAGGTGGCGAACGGCTTCGACGATGGTTTTCCAGAGTCCGGAGCGGTCACCGGCGATCCCTCCTCGCGGTCCGGCGTTCGAGATGTCCTGGCAGGGGAAGCCGGCGGTCAGCGCCGCCGGGCGCGGCATGGATGCGGCCAGGGCCGCCCAGTCCACGGCCGTGATGTCTCCCAGGTTCGGCACGTCGGGCAGGCGGGCGGCCAGCAGGCGGGCGGCGGCCGGGTCCTTCTCCCCGACCATCACCGTGGGCAGGCCCGTGACGGCCTCTACGGCCTGGTCCAGGGCGCCGGACCCGGTGCACAAGCTGATGTTGCCGCCGACCGGCGGCCGGGCAGGGGGTTGGGTCATGCTGGGGTCTCCAGTCCTGTGATGGGTGCTGGCGAGCGAGGGCGGCCCCGGACTTTGGCGAGACGGGGGCCGCCCTCGGCGTAGCTACTGAGTGGTGATCCACCGGGCGTACTCGCGGCGGACGTAGTCGCGGGGGTCGCCGTCGGCGGTCACCTGGTCGTGCTGCACGAGTCGACGGGCCGTGTCGTCGGCGGTGGCGTCCGCGTCCGGCGCGGCGGTGCCCGCGACGACGAAGTGGCGGTTGGCCTCGGCGAGCGCGATGCGGTCGAAGACGGCGGCCTTGCGGAGCCAGTACTCCCGCGGGTTGGCGACGTGGCCGAAGTCGCGGGCGGTGAAGGCCACCCAGGCGATCTCACGCGTGATGCTCGGGGCGAGCGCGTACGCCTCTTCGGCCGGGGGCGACGCTGCGGGGGCGGGGTTCTGGTCGGGCATGTGGTTCCTCGCTCTCGGGGGTTCAGGAGTGGAAGCGGTTGGAGTCGGGGTTGCGGTCGCACCAGTCCTCGGCGCAGACCTTGTGGACCGGTTCGCGGTCGTGGCTGCGGAGCGGGGTGGGCTTGTCGCACAGCACGCACGGCAGGTCCCGGGTCGCGTCGTAGTGGCGCGCGGCGCGCCAGTCGAGCAGCGTCACGGCGGCACGTCAGCCGTAGAAGCGGTTGCGCTTGACGACGGCCTTGCGGATGTTGACCGTGGTCCCGCCGCGGTTCGAGCCGGCGGACAGCACCTGCACGGCGATGAACCCGCCGAAGAGGATCGCGGCGAGCGTGATGAGCTGCGTGATGAGCGCGGTCAGCGCGGCGATGAACGACGTCAGGATGACGAGCCCGCCGCAGACGGCGAGGAACCCGACCCCGCCGACGGCGATGTTCACCGCGGCACGGGAGACGGCCGGCTTCGGGGCGACCGAGTCGGGGCGGTGGGTGTCGACGGCGTAGCCGGTGACGACCCGGCCGTCGGGCAGGACGACGCTCGCGACGGACGGGATGGTGCCCGGCTGCACCGGGACGACGGGCGCGGGGTGGACGGCGGCGGGGGTGTACGGGGTGGGTCGGTGCACCTGTATGTCGGCGGTGCGGCGGGGTTCGGTGTTCATGTCGCGGGTCTCCTTACGGGCGCGCGTCGTTGAGCGCGTCGGTGACGGCGGTGGTGAGGTCGTTGACGGTGGTGCGGGCGTCGGTGTCGGCGAGGTAGAAGCCGAAGAGGGCGGCGAGGACGGCGACGCCGAACCCGACGGCCTTGAAGCGGATGCAGACGGCCAGGGCGATGCCGAAGAGGAGGACGAGGGGGATGGTCACGGCCACGAAAGGAACCTCCGGTCGGGGGGCGGGGTGGGGGTGGTCAGCGGGTGCCGTCGCGGTGGGTGCGGGCGGCGATGTTGTAGAGCCGGCGGCCGACGCGTATGCGCTTCCGGTTGCCGCGGCAGCGGCGGCACGTCTTGCCGGGGCGGAGTCGCCCGCGGCGGCTCTTCTTGAGCGCGTAGCCGAACCCGCGGCACTTGCGGCAGCCCCCGAACGGGCTGACCGCGCACAGCGATCCGTAACACAGCGTGAGGGAGAATAGACAGGCGATAGCCAGCAGGACAGGGGTCATCAGGGGCCCTTCCGGGGCGGTTTCGGGGATTCGCGCAGGTGGGCCGCTAGCCGCTAGCGACCTGATCAAAGGCGGTTTGGGCCGCTAGCGGGGTCGCTAGCGCTAGCGACGGTCACTGCTAGCGCTAGCGGCCCCCGGGGCCTATCCGGCGTCCCGGTTGTTGTTGCGGTGGGTGATCGCGGCGGTGAGGTCGTCGCGCTTGATGCCGCGCTTGTTGACGGTCTTGCCGTTGACCCGCCGGCCGATCTGCTCGGTGCCGATGCCGAACGGCTTGAGTGCGGCGGTGAGGGCTTCCGCTTTCGGCTTGGGCTCCAGTTCCGCCCACGGCCCGTAGACGTCGGGCCGCAGGTCGGCGAGCCGGTCCACGATGGTCTCCGACCACACCTTGGCCTCGCCCTTGCCGAGGACCTGCGCCACGTCGTCGAGGATCGTCGCGGACGTCTCGGGGGCGGGTGCCTGCCCGGCGGCGTCGCCGGTCAGCGTGCCCTCGGCCTCCCGCAGCGCGGCGGCCCGGGTCAGGATCGTCTCCGCGTCCCGGCCGTCGGCCAGGTAGGTGCGGACGATCCCCGCGTCGTCGGACATGCCCTTCAGCAGCCCGACGCCCTTGTGCGACTTCAGCAGCTTGGACGCGTCCAGACCCTCGGAGTACGAGCCGGCCCCCAGGATGACGTCGGAGACCTGGTAGGCGCCGACCCGCAGCGCGAACCGGGCCTGGTGCTGGTCGCGCAGCTCCGAGGGGCACGCCTTGTCGTCGGGCTTCTGCGTCGACGTCATCACCGACACCCCGACCGCGGGCGCGACCCGGGCGAGGTAGACCATCAGGGAGAGGATCTCTTTGCCGTGCTCGGGGTGCGTGAGGTACTCCTGCACCTCGTCCACGACGAACAGGGTGAGCGGCATGTTCAGCTTCGGGTCCCGGCTGATCTCCGGCGTCAGCTTGCCCTCGGGGCAGATGTGCAGGGGCAGTTCGGAGAGCCGGTGGTACCGGTCCTCCACGTCCGCCCGCAGCTCCCGCAGCGCGGCGAGCAGGTGGGCGACGGGGTCGAACCCGTTCTTCGGGACGATCCCGAACCCGATCCGGTGCGCGACCAACGCGAACTTCCGCCAGTCCGGCGACGCCTTGCCGTCGAACACGTACAGCCGGACGTACGGGTCCAGCGCGGCGGCGAGCGCGATCGTGCGGGCGGAGAACGTCTTGCCCTGCCGCGGGACCGCGCCGACCAGCAGCGACAGCCACAGCATCGACGCCATGACCGGGTTGCCCCGCTCATCGACACCCCACGGGAACGGCTTCCAGAAGTCCACCCGCGTCGCACCGAGCAGCGGAGACCGGCCGGACGGGACGGCGAGCGGGTCGCGGTCAGCGATCCAGTAGGCGACCCGCCGCCCCGACGTCTCGTCCTTGTCGAGGAACAGTTGGGTGGGGGCGATGTCCATGCCGGACGCGAGCCGCGGATGGGCCTTCATCGCGTCCTCGAACGTCTTCCCGTACGGCAGGTCCACCACGACCCGCCACCCGTCGCCGTCCCGGCCGATCGGCCGCGGGAACGCCACCGACTGATCCTTGGTCGTGAGCCCGGCCGCTTCGTGGGCGCGGATGACGATGTCGGAGGACAGCCGGCGCTTGCGGAACGTCACCTTCGCCATGTCGATCAGCGGCCGGTCCGCCGGCGCGCCGACCACACCCAGGGTGGTGGTGAACGCGGCCAGCGCGAGCAGCAGCAGCCACGACGGGGCCATGACCCACAGGGTCAGGGCCGCGGCGAGACCGATCGCGCTCGCCACCGTGGCGATGATGCTGCGGAGCCTCACCCGGCTGTCGCGCTGCCGGGAGAGCCGCAGGTACTCGGCCGCGTCCTCGTTCGCCGCGGCGGCCAGGCGCAGGTGCCGCCCCTCGGCGTCGAAGACCCACCGCCCGACCGCGGTCGACCAGCGCCAGGCGCCGCGGGGCGAGTAGCCCACGATCTTCGGCGTGTAGACCAGCGGGACCCGGATCGCGTGGTAGGCGGCGACGGAGGTGTAGTGCCGCACCGCCCACTTGCGGACCGCGGTGCGCTGGTCGGGGAGCTTGACCCAGTCCGGCAGGACCGGCATGCGGGCCTTGTCGCGGGCCTCCATCCACTCCGCCGCGGTGGGCGGGTAGAGGTTCGGCGGCGGGTCCGCCGGCGCACCCTCGGTCAGCCCCTCGGCTTCCGGGTCGTCGGTGTCGGGCAGCTCCGCCTCCCACTCGCCCGGCCGGGACTCGCCGGGCGCGGGGTCGGTGGGGGTGCGGGTGGGGAACGGCAGGACGGTCGCGCCCTCGCCGCCCTCGGGGTCGGGGCGGCCTGGGGCCATGTCGGCTTCCAGCCGCTCGAAGAACTCGTTCTCTTCGTCGGGGTGATTCACTGCAAGAGCCCTTCCACTTCGGGTGCGAGGGATGCGGGCCCGGTCGTCGCTGTAGGAGGTGTGCGACCGGGCCTTAGCCGTGCGGTGGTGCTCAGGCCGCGAGCGCGGCCGGGTCGGTGATCAGGGCCGCGAGGTGTTCGGCCGCGTACGCCTCCCGCTCTTCGTCGCGCAGGCGGCGGGCGTGCTCGCGGGCCGCGCGGCGGGGCTGCGGGTGGATGCCGAAGTCGTCGCGCAGGTCGGTGATGATCCGCTCCCGGACGCCGGGCCGGCTGAACTGCATCGCGTGCGTCAGCTCGTGCACGAGCGTCACCGCCACGTCCTCGCGGGTGCGGTGTTGGCGGACGTTGAGCAGGATCAGCACCTTGTCGCCGGGCAGCGGGACCGCGCGGCCGGCCGACTTGCGGGCCTGCCGCGCGGTCGCGGTGACGGCGCGGTTGCGGGCGCGGGAGGTGACGGCGCCGGTGAGGGCGATCTCCGCCCCGACGGCCAGTTCCGCCAGGCCCTGCGGGGTGGTGAGGGTGATCTGTACCGACGGCATCCGGCCCGGGACCGCCCGGCCCACGACGTGGGCGGCGAGGGGGGCCAGGGTGCGCGCGTCGCGCAGCATGTCGCGGTGACCGAACAGCCGGTACGTGCTGACGTTGGGCTTCACGCTGAAACTCCTCAGGTCAGACGGGTCGTTCACGGGGTGGGGTAGGCGCAGGGAACGCACATTCCGAGCGACGCGGGGATGACGTATCCGGCGTCGGACCAGCAGACGGGGCAGATGCGGCGGGCGGTGTTCGCCTTGGCCAGGGCCGCCCGCTTCGCCGGCGTCATCGGGCGGACGGGCTTGGCGCGGTCGACGCGGTAGAGGTAGGCGATCAGCGGGCCCCGTCGGTAGCGGGGCCGGTGGACCTCGCCCACCACGTCCTGACCGCCGGGGCGCAGTCCCATCGCGCGGAGCTGACGGCGGGTGGCCAACCCCTTCGGGGCGCACCGCCAGACGTAGACCGGTATCCGCCCGGACGGCGGCGGGGCACCCATGGCCAGGCACTTGCCGTAGGTGTACGCCATCAGGCCGCCACCTCAGCCGGCACGGTGTCGGCGGCGGCGGCGCGTTCGGCGCGCAGGGTGTCTCGCAGCGTCCGGCCGTTCGCGGACGACGTCCGCACCGCCTTGCGGATCGCCTCAGCCGTCAGCGCCACGTCCGGCCACGCCGTCGTCGCCTCCCGCGCCTCGGCGAGGAGCTGGTCCGGGGTGCGGGTCGGTCGGGGGGTGCGGGCGGTCTGCGGGACCCGACCGGTCGCCGCCCGCGGTCGACGCGCTTCCGCGGCCACCGCCCCGACCGGGACCCGACCGACCGGGGCCGGTTTGGGTGCGTCCGGGACGACGGCGGCGGACGGGTGGGGCGCCTCCACGGCTGGCGCCTCGAACGTGGGGGCGATTTCCGTCGGGGTCGACTCGCGCAGGTCAGGGGTAGACCGATCCGTCACGATCTGCGCCGTTTCCTCCGTCGGGGCGGTGGGGGTCGGTCGGTGGTGCAGCACTTTCGCGACCAGGTCGGAGCCGAAGTAGATGGACCCGACCGGCAGCGATGTCGCGAGCAGCACGAGCGCCCAGTTCGCGGGGTCCCAATCGGCCAGCCGACCCCAGTCGAGCGGGGTCGTGTGCAGTTCGGGAACGAGCCCGTGGACGTAGTTGAGTACCAGCGAGGCGACCGTGTACGTGGCCAGGACCCGCAGGGCGAAGCGGCGGTCCCGGTCGGTCAGGACCAGGGTCGCGATCAGGGCCAGGGCCATGAGCCCGTCGACCACGATCGGGTAGAAGAACGCGGCCGTGGGGTCGGCGCCGGTCGCCGCGGCGACGTCGCGCAGCGCGTTCCAGGACACCCGGAACGCCATGCCGACCACACCGACGAGCGCGGCAACGAGCAGGATCTTCCCGGTGCGGTTCACGCCGCACCCCCGTTCACGCCAGCCGCTCGGCGGTTGGCGAGTGCCCGGCGCGCGGCCAGGACCCGGTGACGGGCCCGGCGGATGCGCCGCGCGTCCAGCTCCGTCGGGATGCGGTCCATGGCGATGATCTGCGCGTCCAACAGGTCGACGTCCGCCAGGATCACGGGCATCTCACGATCGATCGCGTCCAACTCCGCCGCACTCGGCCCGTCCCCGCCGGCGGCGGTAACGAGCAGGTCGGCGGTACCGATGACGTTCATGGGTCGTGCTCCCTTGTACGAGGAACGGCCCGAAGCGGCCCCGGGTCTAGCCACCCGGGGCCGCACGCCGTAGAGCGGTGAATCCGGCTCCCCGCACCCCCGCCCGTACGACCCGGAAGGGCCGGACGGGCGAAGGAGGCAACCGGCGCGGCAGAGCCGCGAGGAAGTGCCGAAGTCCCGCCGCCTCGCCGGTCAGGCCGGCGCGGTGAGCGGAAGTTCGGGCGGACGCGGTGGGCATGGCCGCCGTGCGGGTCAAGCACAGTCAGCGCCCACGTTCTTCGTTGATCCATGTCGACTTCCGTGAGCGAAGGGACAGGGCTTCGCCGGCCGACCGTTGCCACGGTCGACCGGCCCCGAGCCAGGGAAAATCGGGTGCGTCATCGTCACTGCTCTGACGCCAGCAGGGCGGCGCGAGTCAGGTGGCACCCCCGAACGATGCGGGGTGTTGTCCAGAGCTGACCTGCGAGGAAGTGTCCGCCGACGGCACTAACCCGGCCGTCCCAGGGACGGGGATTTCCACCCCGTCGTTCTCAACACGCTGTGGAGTTCTCAAGGAACAAGCGCTGCCTTCGGATCACCCCCGCGGGCTTTCCTCCGGGCGAAGACGTGCAGATCGGGGCAGGCCCACCAACGTGGCTGGACACTGTCGCCATGAGGTACATGTAATACCTGTACCTCATCATGCAGAGGGCGGTTAGGGCCGTCAAGTCCTTCGGCTGTCCGGCTCTTTGGTCCCGCTCTCTCGATCTGCTTCTAGATTGGCCGCGGCGACGAAGACGATCGACCCCGCACCTGTACGACTCGGGGACGACTTCGCTACGGTGAAGTCGTCCCAAGTCGTCCCAGTCGGGGGAGCACGACATGGCCAATGAGCGACTGCGTGGCGCGATCGTTGAAAGTGGCATGACGCTGGATCAAGTCGGCGCGCGCCTAGGGGTGTCGGCCAAAACCGTTGAACGCTGGATCGGTGATCCCAAGCGCAAGCCGTACCGCCGCTTCCAGTACGCCGCTGCTTCGCTTCTGCAATGCGAAGTGTCCTACCTGTGGCCGGAAGAGCGAACGTCAGCCGAAGTGACCGAGGCTGGAAACGCTGAGCTGATCAAGCTCTACCCGCACCGCTCCGTCGTCCCGAACCGGCTGTGGCCACAGCTCTACGGCGCGGCGCGCGAGAGCTTCGACGTCCTGGTCTACTCCGGGTTCTGGCTCACGGAGGATGCGGCGTTCCACCAGGTCGTCAAGGAGAAGTCCGCGGACGGAGTCCGCATCCGCTTCATGCTCGGGGACCCGGAGTGCGACGCCGTGGCCGTGCGGGGTGCAGACGAGGGGATCGGCCCGGCCATGGCGAGCAAGATTCGGAACGCGCTGGTCAACTACGGCCCGTTCTTCCGGCTCCCCGGCGTTGAGTTCCGCCTGCACAGCACCACGCTCTACAACTCGCTCTACCGGGCAGACGACCAGATGCTGGCCAACGGTCATCTGTACGGCGTCGGGGCCTACATGGCGCCCGTGCTGCACATCCAGCGCGTCCCCGGGGGCGAGCTGTTCGATACCTACGCTGAGAGCATCGAACGGGTCTGGGATCACGCCCGGCCCATCTCGTCACCAACCGACTTGGGAGGGCCGCACGCATGAGCCGAATCGACTACTTCCGGGACCCCATGGCGCCGAAAGCGAACTCCGTCGTCCCCTCGGTGACGGCCGTCGTGCGCGACGGCGACGGCCGGCTACTCGTCATCCACAAGACCGACAACGACCTGTGGGCACTCCCCGGCGGCGGCCACGACATCGGCGAGAGCATCGCCGACACGGTCGTGCGCGAGGTGCTGGAAGAGACCGGCATCACCGTGCAGATCGACGGCGTGGTGGGGCTCTACACCAACCCGGAACACGTGCTCGCGTACGACGACGGCGAGGTGCGGCAACAGTTCTCCATCTGCTTCCGCGCGCACCCGACCGGCGGCACCCTGCGTACGAGCAGCGAATCCAAAGAGGTCCGCTGGGTTGACCCGGCGGACCTCTCTGAGCTGAACATCCACCCGTCGATGCGTCTCCGCATCGAGCACGGCTTGGACGACTCGCGGCGCGACCCCTACATCGGGTGACCGGCGCCGGTCGCCGCGGCGAGACGAGTTTCCACCCGGCCGGCCGCCGCGTGGATCTCCGGGGCAGCCCGCTGGATGAACCGGCCGACGATGGTGTCGGGACCGTACCGCTGCACGATCTCGTCAAGGCGTTCGGCCGGCGTGGTCGGAGTGCCGTCCGGCGTCGTGGTCATGTCACAGACCAGCAGCGCGTCAACCAGGTCGGGACGCTCCAGCTCGAACTCGCCCGCCAACTCGCTACGCAGTCCGCGCTCTTCGGCTTCCAAGAGGGCGCAACTGTGGTGGGCCACAAGACGCACCACGCGTTCGTCGGCGCCTTCCTGCTCCCGCAGGAACCGGGCGCCGTCAAGGGGGTGGAACCCGGTCACGGCCACCGCCGGCGAGTAACCGACGTCGTGCAGCACGGCCGCCGCTTCCAGTAGCTCAGCGTCATCCCCGACGATCGGCGCCAACGTGCGCGCCCGCTTCGCCACTCCGAGCGAATGCGCCCATCGGCGCGGTAGCGGCTTAGCCAGCAACGATTCCGACAGGGCGTATGCCCACTCAGTCAGTCCCATGGCGGCCAAGCCTACGACCGGCCCGACGACCCGGGGAGGGCGCGAATCGTGCGCCCCCTGCCGTGTGCGGTCTCCAACACGCCGGTCCCCTCCATCTGCGCCAGCACTCGCCGCACCGCGGTCCGAGAAACCCCGAAGCGGTCGCAGAGCTGTGACTCCGACGGGTACCGATCGCCAACCGACAGAGCGTCGTCGGCGATCACGCCGTTCATCCGCTCCGCCAGTGATCGACGGTCCTCGCCGCTCGCTACTCGCCAACCGACCCCGGCCGCGGACTCCAAGACCCCCTCGGTTTCAAGCACCTTTAGAGCGCGGCGGACCGTGTTCCGCGCGACCCCGTGCGACCGCATGAGGGCGGCTTCCGAGGGCAGGTTGCCGTCGATCTCACCTGCCGTGATCTGCTGTCTCAACGCCTCCGAGATGACCAGGTAGGTCCCTCGCGGACTCGCCTCAGGCACTGGTGCTCCTCTCGCGCCGTTCGACTTCGCTTCCAAGGGTCCCACGTAGGCACACGGCCAACCTGCGGCCAGCGCGGCGCCGACAACGATCACTGCGGCGCGTCCGTTCTGGTCGGTCACTTCCCATAGCGGTTACCGAAAACCGCTACGCCAGACCCATGTAGGCATGCGACAATAGGGCCGGTTGCTGAGTTGAACTCGACTCCCGAGCCGTTGTTGCTCATTGCGATGTGTTTGGTCCCTGCCGCTGCCATCTGTTCGTCGTCCGACATCTGGGAACGACTTAAGAGGGGCAAGGTGACCATCATGGACCGTTGGGCTAGGTGTAAGGGCCAGTTGGTGGCCGCCGTGTCGGAAGCGCTTCTCCCCTTGTGGAGTCTCGCATGCGCCACGGAGTCGGGTTGAGCTCAGCAGCCTTCACTGCCTGCGGCCCCCTAATCCGGTTAACACTCGGATTAGGGGGCCGCAGGCGTTCTCAACCGCATGCGTTGAGCACCGTTCGTGGACGTCGAAACGGCAGGCCGCGCTCGTAGGGCGAACAGCGGAACGGGCCAGAGCAGGGTTACCTGCACCTATTGCGCGCTTCCCGCCCTAGCCCAATCCTCCCGAAACTTACGCCATTTCGATGCCGCGCCTTGCCCTTACACGATCAATCGCAAGGCGAACGAATGAAATGAGCAACAACTTGAACCCGAAGGAAGGAACGAAAATGCCCAGGATGATCCAAAAGGTCCCCCACCACCCTTGATCACCATCGGAATCAATTACAGGCAGCCAGAAAAAGTTTCCGGCGATTATCCACAACCACTTTCCAGTCTCGACAGGAAAGCGGCCAACCCTGAATTCGAAGAACATGACCAGGGCCATAACGAGCATGAACAGGTAGAGGTTACAGATCCACAGCCATGGGGAGCCGCCCATTGACCCTTCGACGAAGCGAGAGAGGTACGGCGTACAGATCAGCATAAGAATAGTGATTATCATCAGCGGCAGGGCCGATAAAAGGTTCCGTCGGATGCTTTTGATGCGCTCCTCATACCGCAACGCCAGATCGGCGATTCCCTCAAACATGGGGTTAGGCGCATTCAAAGGATCCAGCCCCTGCCTAGCCCTTACCGCTTCACTGAGCGCTTCCTCTTCAGTCGCAGCTCGGATTCGCATTCTGGCGTCGCCGGCATAGCTCGCGACTTCCATGTAAAATTCTTCGATCGTTTCGACACTCAAAGGGCGCGAGTTGGAAACTTGGACCCACCCCGGGCTTTCCGTGACGGACCTCAATCGCTCCGTCAAGTTCACCCAGAATAGTTCGCGCTTCTTCAGGTCGTACACGACACCAAGGATAGGGATGCGACTTTGACGCCAATCGTCGAAATGATCGTCGACGGGGATCGCGTACCCCTTAACCCGCTTGTATTTCTTGCCGCTTTTTACCTGGATAGCGATCCAATACGGTGTTCGCTTGCCGTCGCGGGTGAAGTTAACGATCATGTCCTCTCCATGATCGTTGCCGCCGTCGATCTCCTGAACGATGTGCTCGTGCTCCTCAAGGAGCGCTCGAAGAGCGTTGACGCCCGCCCTCTCGATCTTGCGACTTGCGCGAACAGTTGACACTGCCCCTCCCCCTGACGTCAGCCACGCATAAGCGTAGACGCAGGCACTGACACTTCGGGCTGAGAGAAGTCGTAGACGGAATCTGACCTGGGCATTTCCACGACATACCGTTCTGATCTTCGCCCGGTGCGCCGACGGCCGGGCTATCTCACCCAACATGCACCAAGGTGCTCTGGCGGGGGCCAAACAGGGGGCCAACCGCGGCGATTCCTGACGCACCCTCTTGGACTCGTATGGACCGCGAACGCCGCCCTCACCAGCGCGCCCCACTGATGATGCAGCACCATGGCACCCCATGATCGCGTTCGGGACGAAGAGGTCGTGGGTTCAAATCCCGCCACCCCGACAGCCGTAACACCAGGTCAGGCCCGGCGCTGAGAGATCAGCGCCGGGCCTTTCCGCGTGGTTGGCGGGGGTACGATCGCGCGCCATGGGGTGGGTGGAGCGGGTCGCGGGGTTGAGGCAGTGGAGCAGGGGCGGGGTGCGGGCGCCGCACAAGCCGTTGCTGCTGCTGTACGCGTTGGGGCGGTTCCAGCGGGACGGCGAGGGGGAGCTGCGGTACGGCGCGGTGGAGGAGGACCTGGGGCTGCTGCTGAGCGAGTACGGGCCGCCGCACCGGACCTCGCCGGGCTACCCGTTCCACCACCTGGTCAGTGACGGGGTGTGGGAGGTGCGCACCGATCGCGGTCCGGGGAGCCCGGGCAGCGGGGTGGGGCGGCTGCGGGCGGACGGCGCGACGGGGCGGCTGGTCCCGGAACTGCGGTCGGCGCTCGGGCGGGAGCCGGAGCTGCTGGGGAGGATGGCGCGGGTCCTGCTCGACCTGCACTTCCCGCCGTCGCTGCACGAAGACCTCTGCGAAGCCGTCAGCCTGGAACTCGAACCGGCAGGCGTCGCCGCCGCGGGGCTGACGGCGCGACGCCGTCGCGATCCGCGCATGCGCGAGCGGGTGCTGACGGCCTACGAGTACCGGTGCGCGTTCTGCGGGTACGACGGCAGGATCGGTGCGGTACCGGTGGGCCTGGAGGCCGCCCATGTGCGGTGGTGGGCGTTCGACGGCCCCGACGAGGTCGAGAACGGGATCTGCCTCTGCGCGCTGCACCACAAGCTCTTCGACAAGGGCGTCCTCGGCATCGGGGAGGGACATCGCGTCCTCGTCTCGCAGCGCTTCGTCGGGCACAGCCCCGCCGCTCGCGCGCACGTCGTCGATCTGGCGGGGCGTCCGCTGCTCGGTCCGCAACCCGGAGCGCGGCCGGTCGGCGCGGCGTACCGCACTTGGCACACCGAGCAGGTGTTCCGCGGGAGTCCGCGGCCCACCGCCGTGGACTGACGTCCCGCCGGGTCAGGTGCGGCCTGTTTCGCGGGCCGAGCAGGTGGGGGTGCCGGAGGGGCACCATTGGGTGCGGCCGCCGATGAGGTGGAGTTCGAGGTCGGCGTCGGAGAGGCCGGCGGTGTCGAGGGCGGCGCGGAGCTCGGCGGGGGCGGGCTGGGGCGGGAGGCCGAGGACGTCGACGACGACGATGCCGTCGCGGGCCTCGACGGAGGCGATCTGCCAGCGGCCGCCGGCGGCCCAGCGTTCGGCCACGGGCCGGGCGTCGGCGGCGAGGACGCGGTCGCGGGCGACGGCGATGGTGCCGGTGGTGAGCGGGACGGCGATCAGGAGCACGACGGCGGCGACGGCGACCAGGGTGCGGCCGTGGAACGCCCCGACCCGCAGGCCGGCGGACCGGGCCGCGGCGCGGACGCCGTAGACCAGGAAGACGACGGTGCCGGTGGTCACGATCGCCGCCACGTTCGTCGCGAAGAGCAGGGCGGACTCGCCGGCGTCGTGGAAGCGGCCGACGGTCAGGAGCAGACCGGTCACGGCGAGCGGCGGTACGAGGCTGATGGCGATCGCCACGCCGGGCAGGGTGTCGGAGATGTCGGCGCGGACGAGCGCGAACGCGCCGACGGTGCCGGTGGCGAGGGCGGCGAGCAGGTCGATCAGGCGCGGGCTGATCCGGGAGGCGACCTGGCTGTTGGAGGCGAAGTCGTCGGGAGGCGCCGCGATCCAGCCGAGCAGCATGCCGATGGCGACGACGGCGAGCGCCCCGCCGGCGACCAGGAGCGCGCACCGCACGACCTGGGAGCGGTCGGCGAGGACCAGCGCGAGCGCGCTGCCGAGGATGGGGGTCATCAGCGGGGCGACGATCATCGCGCCGATGACCGTCGCCGTGGAGTCGCCGACGACGCCCGCGGACGCGATGACGGCGGCGAGGACGAGGAGCGCCCAGAAGCGGGTGGAGCTCGGCGTGCGGGGGCCCTGGATGAACAGGGCGTCGGTCATGCGGTGGGCCGTGGCGGTGTCCAGGGGTCTCATGCGGTGCGCTCCCGTACGGCGGCCGGCGTCGTGCGGACGGGTGCGCTCCCGTACGGCGCCGGCCGCGGTCTCGTTACGGCGTGACGATGGCGAAGTCCGGGTCGGGGGCGTCCAGGTGGCCGAGGAGCTCGGTCAGCTTCGCGAGGTCGCCGGTGACGCCGACGCCGTGGGCGGCGAGGTCGATGGGCGGGAGGGTGCCCAGGAGGACCGCGCGGAGGGTGGCCTCGTCGAGGGTGATCTCGACGTCCGGGGCGAGGGTGGCGGGACCGTCGCCGGCGACGTGGGTGAGGACGCCGTTGCGCAGCCACATGGTGACGACGGGGCCGGCGGTGAGGTGCCAGCGGACGGTGACGCGGGCGTCCCAGGCGGCGGGGCCGTTGACGCGGACGGCGAGGGAGTCGAGGAGCTGCTCGAGGGTGAGCGCGCCGAGGATGTCGGGCGAGTTGGTGGCCGTGGGGGTGCCGACGGAGCCTTGGCGCAGTTCGAACGCGCCGGTCAGGTAGAAGTTGCGCCACGTGCCGTTCTCGGAGCCGTAGCCGAGCTGTTCGAGGGCGTCGGCCTGGAGGGCGCGGGCCTCGACGTGGTCGGGGTGGGCGAAGACGACGTGGTTGACGACCTGGGCGACCCACCGGAAGTCGCCTTCGTCGAACGACTCGCGGGCGCGGCGCACGACCTCGTCGGGACCGCCCATGAAGCGCACGTAGCGCCGGGACGCCTGGACGGGCGGGTGCTCCCACAGGTGCGCGGGATTGCCGTCGAACCAGCCGAGATAGCGCTGGTAGACCGCCTTGGTGTTGTGGCTGACGGAACCGTAGTAGCCGTGCGTGTGCCAGGCGCGCTCCAGGGCGGGCGGTACTTCGAGGAGTTCGGCGATCTCCAAGGGGGTGTGTCCGAGGTTGAGCAGCCGCAGCGTCTGGTCGTGCAGGTAGGCGTACAGGTCGCTCTGCTCGCCGAGGAACGCGGCGACGCGCTCGCGGCCCCAGACGGGCCAGTGGTGGGAGGCGAAGGCGACGTCGCTGTGGTCGCCGTAGAGGGTGATCGCCTCGGTGAGGTACCTGGACCAGTCGTGCGGGTTGCGGACCTCGGCGCCGCGCAGCGTCAGCAGGTTGTGCAGGTTGTGGGTGGCGTTCTCGGCCATGCACAGGGCGCGGTGGTCGGGGAAGTGGATGTTGAGCTCGGCGGGGGCCTCGGTGCCGGGGGTGAGCTGGAAGACCATGCGGACGCCGTCGACGGTCGCGGTCTGCCCGGTGCGGGTGATGTCGACGGTGGGCGCGATCAGGCTGACGGCGCCGTTGGACGTCGTCTGGCCGAGGCCGGTGCCGATCTGGCCGCGCTCGCCCTTGGGGAGCGCGGCGCCGTACATGTACGCGGCCCGTCGGCTCATCGCGGTACCGGCCATCACGTTCTCGCTGACAGCGTGCTCCATGAAGCCGTGCGGCGCGTACACCGGGAGGCCAGCGTCGACCTGCTCCTGCGTCACCATGCCCTTGACGCCGCCGAAGTGGTCGACATGGGAGTGCGTGTAGAGCACGCCGGTGACGGGGCGTTCGCCGCGGTGCGCGCGGTAGAGGGCGAGCGCGGCGGCGGCGGTGTCGACGCCGAGCAGCGGGTCGATGACGAAGACGCCGGTGTCGCCCTCGACGAACGTCACGTTCGACAGGTCGTAGCCGCGGACCTGGTAGATGCCCTCGGTGACCTCGAAGAGGCCGTGCTCGGCGCAGAGCCGGCTCTGCCGCCACAGGCTGGGGTTGGCGGTCTCCGGGCAGCCCTGGTCCAGGAACGCGTACGCGCCGAGGTCCCATACGGCGGTGCCGGCGTCGTCGCGGACGACCGGGTCGGACCCGGTGGCGACGAAGCCGCGCCGCGCGTCGTCGAGGTCCTGGGTGTCGTCGAAGGGGAAGTGCCGCAGGACGGCCTCGTTGGCCGCGACGATGCTGCTGCTGGCCGGCTTGGACTGGTGCTCGTCGGACATCGCGGCCCCTTGCCTGTGGACGTAAGCGGACGACCCGGCTCCTTCAGGACACCCTGTCCACAGCCTCGTGGGGATCCCAGGGGGCCGCCATCAGGGCCGGTCCATTAGGAGTTCGCCCTCCCTGGGAGGGCTGGGCGGATCCGGTGGTCCCTTGTCCGGTGGTCCGGTCCGGTCCACACTGGGCCGCTGGGGAGCGGGGGGACACGATGGCGGAGCGTACGGCGCCGGTCGGGGAGTTGCTGCGGTCGTTCCGGGGGCGGTCCGGACTCAGCCAGGAGGCGGCCGCCGCGCGGGGCGGGCTCAGCACCCGGGCATTGCGGGACATCGAACGCGGCCGGGTCGCGCGGCCGCGGGAACGCTCGCTGCGGCGGTTGGCGTCGGCGCTCGGGCTGGCCGAGGGCGAGCAGGACGCGCTCCTGCGGGCGGGCCGCTCCGGGCCCGTACCCGCGCCCCCGGGACCGCGTCTGCTGGTCCTCGGACCGGCGGCCGTGCGGCGCGGGCGGGACACCGTCGCCGTGAGCGGCCCCATGGTGCGGCGGCTGCTCGGCCTGCTCGCGCTCCGGTACCCGGGCGAGGCCACCGACCGGGAGATCACCGACACGCTGTGGCCGTCGGGCCCGCCGTCCTCGCACCGGAGCCTGACGCACACCTACGTCAGCCAGGTGCGGCGGCTGCTCGCCGACGACGGCCCGCGCTCCGGGCCGGCCCCGGGCGTCGTCCGCACGCCCGCCGGCTACCGGATCGACGTGGCCGCGCGCCAAATCGACCTCGGTCTCTTCGACGAGCTGCTGGCCCGTGCGGAGCGGTCGCGGCACACACCGGACGAAGGGCCGGAGACGGCGTACGAGACGCTGACGCGGGCCCTCGGCCTGTGGCGCGGGCCCGTCCTCGCGGACGCCGACCCCGTGCTGCGCGGACACCCTGCCGCCGTCGCCGCGGACGAGCGGCGGATCCGGGCGGCGCTGCTGCACGCGGATCTCGCCCTGCGGCTCGGGCGCGCGGCGGAGGCCCTCCCGGGGCTGTGGGCCCTGGCCGGCGCCGAGCCCCTCCACGAGCCGCTCCACGCCCGACTCGTCCTCGCCCTCGCCGCCGGCGGTGGGCAGGCA
Source organism: Streptomyces sp. NPDC060194 (assembly GCF_042728285.1). Lineage (NCBI taxonomy): Bacteria > Bacillati > Actinomycetota > Actinomycetes > Kitasatosporales > Streptomycetaceae > Streptomyces > Streptomyces sp. NPDC060194. The sequence continues at coordinate 31,053 of NZ_JBHWZH010000004.1, forward strand.
GCCGCCCTCGACGTGTTCGCGCGGCTGCGGACGCGCCTGGACGAGGAACTGGGCATCGCCCCGGGCGCGGAGCTGCGGGAGGCGCAGCTGCGGGTGCTGCGGCAGCAACTGCCGCCGGCTGCGGGGGCTTCGGCCGGGGGTACGGAAAAGGGGTCATCACGGGAGAGGGCCGTTCCCGTGCGCGGAACCGGTCGCCTTAGGGGGCGCGTTCCCGCGCAGCTGCCCGCACGGACGGGCGCACACGTCGGCCGAGAACCGGAGAAGGCGGTTCTCGACGAACTCGTCGCGTCGGACCTTTCGGTGCGGCGGCACGTGGTCGCGGTGGTCGGCGGGGCCGGGGTCGGGAAGACCGCGCTGGCGACCCACTGGGCGCACATCCGCCGGGAGGAGTTCCCCGACGGCCAGCTGTACGTCGACCTGCGCGGGTGGTCGCCGCAACCGGCCCGGCGGCTCGGGGACGTGCTGGGGCAGTTCCTGCGGGCGCTCGGCGTCGCGGACGGGGACCTGCCCGCGGACGACGACGAGGCCGCCGCGCTCTACCGGACGCTGCTCGCCGACCGGCGGATGCTGGTGGTCCTGGACAACGCGCGGGACGCCGAGCAGGTCAGGCCCCTCGTGCCGGGGGCGCAGGGTTGCGCGGTGGTGGTCACGAGCCGCGACCAGCTCGCCGGTCTGGTGGCGAACGACGGGGCCCGCCGGGTCGCGCTCGACGTCCTGGGACGGGGCGACGCCCGCGACCTCCTCGGGGGCGTCGTGGGAGCCTGCCGGGTCGTGGCCGAGGCGGACGACGCCGACCGTCTCGTACGGGCCTGCGGCGGGCTGCCGCTGGCCGTGCGGATCGCGGGGGCGAACATCGTGGCCCGCGGCACCGGGATCGGCGACCACGCCGACGTGCTTGCGGGCAGCGACGTCCTGGACCACCTGTACGTCGCCGGCGACCGGCGCTCGGCGGTGCGCACCGCCTTCGACCTCTCCTACCGTGCGCTGCCCGAGCCGGCCCGGCGGATGCTCCGGCTACTCGCCCAGGTGCGCGAGCCCGGCCCGACCGCGGCCGAGGCCGCCCGGCTCGCGGGCGTCACGCCGGAGGCGGCCGCCGGGCTCCTGGGCGCGCTGACGGACGAGCACCTCGCACGGGAGGACGCGGACGGCAGGTTCGCCCTGCACGTGCTCGTCCGCGCGTACGCCCGCGAGCGGGCCGCCGAGGAGGGGACGCCGTCGGAGCGGTCCGCGGGACGGATCCGTCGGCCCGCGGACGCGATCGCGCCGGACCGGACGCGCTGCGCGTCACGGGTCGCCCAGGTCGTCGCCGGCGGGGCGGCAGGGGGCCGCTGAGCGCACCGTACGGACGCGGCAGTCCCACCGGTTCTGCCGGTTGTCATGATCTGACCCGGACCGGCGGGGCGAAGGTGCAGTTCAGCGGCTTGCAGGCCTGCCGATCGATGTCCGCGCGGAGGCCGTCCGGCCTCTGGTGCGACGACAGGATCCCGCGCGGGGCCGCTCCGTACGGTCGGGACACCGCATGCGCGGCACCGCACCGCCACCCGATCCGTACCGGAGGACCGACCCGCCATGGGCGACCCGCTGACCGACACCGCGACGACACCACCGGCGACACCGACGACCGCGGAGACGCCTTCGCCAGGCCCCCCGGCGTCGAGCGCCGCATTGGCGACCGCCGGGGAGCCGGCCATCTGGTCCCGCAACTTCCGCTTCTACTTCACCGCCCGCAGCGCGGGCCTGCTGAGCTGGGCCATGCTGCCCGTCGCCGTCGCGGCCGGCCTCCTGAGCGGCGGCCACGGGCTCGGCGCGGCCGGGTACGCGATGGCCTTCCTGGTGGGGCCGTTCGCGGGCCTCGTCCTGTTCGGCGGAGTGCTCGCCGACCGCTTCACCGCACGGCGGATGATGATCGCCGCCGACCTGGCCAACCTCGCCGCGCACATGCTGCTCGCCTGGCTGTTCCTGGACGGCATCGACCACCTCTGGCAGCTCTACGCGCTGCTCGTGGTCGCCGGGACGGCCAACGCGATGTTCCAGCCGGGCGCCGCCTCCACCGTCCCGCTGGTGGCCAGGGACGTGCAGGGCGCGAACGGTGTGCTGCGCACGTCGGAGGCGCTCACCGGGCTCGGCGGTCCCGCGCTCGCCGGGGTCCTGGTGGGGCTCGGCGGCACCGGCTGGATCATGGTGATCTCGGCCGTCGCCTACGGGCTCAGCGCGGTGTGCCTGGTCGCGCTGCGACTCGGGGCGGTGCCCGCGCCCCCGGCGGGGACGGGGCTCTGGCAGAGTCTGGCGGTCGGCTGGCGGGAGTTCCGGGCCCGGACCTGGCTCTGGGGCGTGATCGTGATCTGGATGGTGTTCGCCGTGCTGTCCTGGGGGCCGCAGCTGGCCGTGGCCGCTAGCGTCGTCGTGCCCGCCCACGGGGCGACCGCGTTCGGGCTGCTCAACGCCGCACTGGGCGCCGGGACCGTGCTCGGCGGGCTGCTCGCGATCCGGTACCGGCCGGCGCGGCCGCTCGCCGCCGGGGCTGTCGCGATCCTCGCCTACCCCCTCTACCCGCTCGGCCTCGTCCTCGGCTGGCCGGTCTGGCTGCTCGCGACGGCCCAGGTCCTCGTCGGCGCCGGGATCGGGGTGTGGGGCGTGATGTGGGCGACGAGCGTGCAGACGCAGGTGCCGGGCGAGGTGCTCAACCGCGTCCACGCCTACGAGGTGGCCGGCTCCGTCGGCATGTACCCGATCGGCAGCGCGCTCGCCGGCCCGGCCGTCGGGGCGTTCGGGACCGACACGGTGCTGGTCGTCGGCGCGCTCGTCGCGTTCCTCACCGCGCTCGCCCTGCTCGCCGTCCGGCCGATCCGGACGCTCGGGCGGGCCGCCTCACTCGCCTGAGTGGTGGAAATCCGGGCCGGCGCGGAGTTCTCCACAGGTTGAGGACCGTCGCAGCGGGATGTCGGCGCGATCCGCTTTCATGGACCCATGACTGCAGACGCACCCGCCACTTCCGACGCCGACCGCCGCGACCCCTCCGCGCTCCCCGACTGGGAGAAGCGGTTCCGGGCGCCGCGGGTCTCGCTGCCCGACTGGGCCGAGGACGCCCCGCAGCGCGCGCTCTTCGTCTCCAACGCCACCGGCACCTTCGAGCTGTACGCCTGGGACCGGGAGACGGGCGAGCAGCGGCAGGCGACCGACCGCCCGAACGGCACCACGGACGGCACCCTCGCCCCCGACGGCGAGTGGATCTGGTGGTTCGACGACACCGACGGGGACGAGTTCGGCACCTGGAAGCGCCAGCCCTTCCACGGCGGCCCCGACGAGGACGCCGCCCCGGGCCTCGCGCCCTCCTACGGCGGCGGCCTCGCCATCGGCCGGGACGGCACGGTGGTCGTCGGCCGGTCGACGGACGAGGACGGGTCGACGATCCACGTGCTGCGCCCCGGGCGGGAGCCTGCGGAGATCTACCGGCACCGGGAGTCGGCGGGCGTCGGCGACCTCAGCCACGACAGCTCGCTGCTCGCGATCGAGCACACCGAGCACGGCGACGCGATGCACTCCGCGATCCGGATCGTCACCCCGGACGGCACGCTGGTGTCGGAGCTGGACGACACCGAGGGCGGGCAGAAGGAGCTGGGGCTCTCCGTGCTCGGCTTCGCGCCCGTGGCCGGCGACACCCGGCTGCTCGTCGGACACCAGCGGAGCGGGCGCTGGGAGCCGATGGTCTGGGACGTGGTCTCCGGCGAGGAGTACGAGCTCGGCATCTCCCTGCCGGGCGACGTGAGCGCGGAGTGGGTGCCGGGCGGCTCCGCGCTGCTCGTGGTCCACGAGTACGAGGCCCGCAGCGAGATCCACCGCTTCGACCTCGCCACCGGGGAGCTGACCCGGGTGGAGACGCCGGCGGGCACGATCTCGGGCGCGACCGCGCGCCCGGACGGGACGGTGGAGTACCTGTGGTCCTCCGCGGCGAAGCCGCCGGTCGTGCGGTCGACCGGGGGCGGGGTCGTCCTCGACCCGCCCGGGATCCGGGCCCCGGAGTCGGTGCCGGTGGAGGACGTGTGGGTCGACGGTCCCGGCGGGCGCGTCCACGCGCTGGTGCAGCGGCCGGCCGGGACCTCCGGTCCGCTGCCGACGGTCTTCGAGATCCACGGCGGGCCGACCTGGCACGACAGCGACGCGTTCGCCGGCGGCCCGGCGGCCTGGGTCGACCACGGGTATGCGGTCGTGCGCGTGAACTACCGGGGGTCGACCGGGTACGGACGCGAGTGGACCGACGCGCTGAAGCACCGCGTGGGGCTCATCGAGCTGGAGGACATCGCGGCGGTCCGCGAGTGGGCGGTGGACTCCGGGCTGGCGGATCCCGAGCGGCTGGTGCTGGCCGGCGGCTCGTGGGGCGGCTACCTCACCCTCCTCGGGCTCGGCACGCAGCCGGACGCCTGGGCGCTGGGCCTGGCGGCCGTCCCCGTGGCGGACTACGTCACGGCGTACCACGACGAGATGGAGGCGCTGAAGGCGATGGACCGGACCCTGCTCGGCGGTTCACCGGAGGAGGTGCCCGAGCGGTTCGCGGCCTCGTCACCGCTGACGTACGTCGACGAGGTGCGGGTGCCGGTCTACATCTCCGCGGGGGTCAACGACCCGCGGTGCCCGATCCGGCAGGTGGACAACTACGTCGAGCGGCTGGCGAGGAGGGGGGCGGTGCACGAGGTGTACCGGTACGACGCGGGGCACGGCTCGCTCGTGGTCGACGAGCGGATCAAGCAGGTCCGCCTGGAGCTCGACTTCGCGAGGAGGCACCTGGGCTGAGAGAGCGGGAGGGCTACGGGGACGAGCGGGCTGAGGCGGGGCCGGGCTGACGCGGAGGCCGGGCTGACGCAGGGGCCGGGCTGAGGGATCGGACGAGCTGAGGCGGAGGCCGGGCTGACGCGGAGGCCGGGCTGAGGCGGAGGCCGGGCTGAGGCGGAGGCCGGGCTGAGGCGGAGGCCGGGCTGACGCGGGGGCCGGGCTGAGGGATCGGACGGGCTGACGCGGGGGCCGGGCTGAGGGATCGGACGGGCTGAGGCGGGGGCCGGGCTGAGGGGCCGGGTGGGCTGAGGGGTGGTGGCCGGGGGCGGGGCCCGGCGTCCTCGGTCCCGCCTCCGCCCCGTACCGTGAACCCTGTGTACCGGTTCCTCCTGACCCCCCGCTGGTGGGGCATCAACCTGTTCGTCGTGCTGGCGATCCCCTTCTGCCTGTTCATGGGCTCCTGGCAGCTGGGCCGGTTCGAGGACCGGGTGGAGGGCCACCGGGCGGCGGACGAGCGGCCGGCGGTGAACGAGGCGAAGCCGGCCGTGCCGCTGGCGGAGCTGCTGCCGGTGGACCAGGAGACCTCGGGGCGGCAGGCGACGGCGCGCGGCAGGTACGACGCTGACGCGCAGTTCACGGTGCCGGACCGGCGGGTCGGGGACCGGCAGGGGTACTACGTGCTGAACCTGCTGCGGACCGACGGCGGCAAGGCGCTGCCGGTGGTGCGGGGCTGGCTGCCGGGGAAGCCGGACGCCGGGGGCCGGGGGGTGCCGGCCGTGCCGGGCGGCGAGGTCACCGTGACGGGCGCGCTCCAGGCGTCGGAGAACTCCGGGACCGACGGGGTGCACGCCGGGGGCGGGCTGCCGGTCGGGCAGCTGGGGATGATCAGCGCGGCCTCGCTGGTGAACGAGGTGCCCTACGGCGTGTACGACGGGTGGATCACCCTCGGCACCGACCAGGTCGGCGGGGGCATGACCGCGGTTCCCCCCACCGCGCCCGAGGGCTCCGGCCTCGACCTCAAGGCGTTCCAGAACCTCGGGTACACCGGTGAGTGGTTCGTCTTCGCCGGCTTCGTGCTCTTCATGTGGGTGCGGCTGGTCCGGCGCGAGGCCGAGGCGGCGCGGGACGCGGCGCTGGGCCTCGTCCCGGAGCAGACCGACCCGTCGGACCGCCCGGAGCGGGCGACGACGTAGGCGCGCCCGCGGGACGCGCCCGACCCGCGGGACACACCCGCGCGGGAACTCCCGCGGCGGAGGCCGCCGGAGCCGCGAGCTCCGCGGCCCCGCCACGCCCGGTCACGGCGCACCCGTCAGGGCCTCGCCCGCACCGTCACCACGCCCCCGGTCAGGGCGTCGCCGGAAGGACCCCCGTGCGGTAGACCGTCCCACCGCAGACGTCCGGGATGGTCGTGGTCGTGCTCGGCGCGCCCAGCTCCGGGGTGTGGGAGATCGAGACGCCGGTCCGGGCCCCCTCGGGCTCCGCGAGGAAGGTCGCGGGGACCGCGAGGACGGGGCCCTGGGTCAACGCGATCGGCCGGGCGCCCAGCTGGGTGCTCAGGCCGTCGCCGGCTCCGCCGTCCGGCCCGCCGCTGATCCGGTCGGCCGGGACGACCGGCCCCTCGCCCGGACTCGGCAGGACGACCTGGTCGGTGGACTGGTCGCTCGGCTCCGGCGGGTCGGGCGTGGGCGGGTCGACGGGCGTCGGGTCGGGCGACGGGGTGACCGAGGGGTCGGGGCTCGAGGTGGGCGAGGGCTCGCCGGAGGGCTCGCCCGTGCCGCCGTTCCCGCCGCCGTCGCCGCCGGGCGGCGGGCAGCTCGGCGCCGGCACCCAGGCGAATCTGACCTCGTACGCGGTGCCCGGCCGGAGCACCATCGTCTCCAGGGCCACGGCCGCGGGCGGCAGGCCGGACGCCGCGTCGCCCGCGGCGTGCTCCACCACGGGGACGCTCTGCCGCTGCACCCCGCCCTCGACCGCGGCGAGGACCTGGCCGCTGCCGTTCACCGCGCACTCGGCTCCGGAGACGTTGGCGACGCGGAAGGTGCCGTAGACGGTGCCGTCGGGCTGCGGGGCGTTCGTCGTCGCGGTGGCGTCGCCGAGCTGGGAGGCCTCGCAGGGCGGCGCGTCCGCCGAGACGGGGCCGGGGCGGGTCGCACCCGCGCCCGCGTGGTCCTCGTCCGCGGCGGCGCCCTCGCCCTCGTCGGCCGCGCTCCCCGAGGGGGCCGGGCGGACGGCGCCGGGGGCGAGCACACCGTCGCCGGAGCCGTCGGCGCCCCCGCCGGCGTCGGACGGGCCGGTGCCGGGGTGCGTCGCGGCGGAGCTGGAGCTGCTGGTGTCGGCGCTGATGTGGACGGCCGCGGGGACGCCGGTGCCGGCCAGGACGATGGCCGCGGCCACCCCGACCAGGGCCTGGCGCTTGCGGGCGCGGCGGGCGGGGATCGCCCGGCGCAGGTCGTCCAGGGCCCGCTCGGAGGGTTCGAGCTCTCCGACGGCGCTCTGCATCAGGCGGCGCAGGGCGGACTCGTCCAGCGGGAAGGGGAGGGGCGCGTCGCCGTCGTCGGACGGGTCGTGCGCGCGGGGGGCACCGGGGTCGGCGGCGTCGTGGGCGGGACGTCGGCCGGTGAAAGCGCTTGCGCCGGGAGGGTTTCCGGCGGGAGACTCGGCGGGGGTCCCCTGAGTCGCGGAGCCGCCCGCAGGTGCGCCGTCGGCCCCTGCCCGCTTCGCCGCGGGCCCTTCCGCCTGCGCGCCGTCCGCCTGCCCGTCGCCCCCGGAGGGGCCGAGCGCTCGGAGAAGTCTGTCGCGGGCGGCGTCGTCGCCGCCGCTGTGGTTCGCGCTCACTGTGCCGTTCCCGTACCGATCGTCACTGTCGTCCCCGCCGTCGGCGCGCTCCGCGCCGTACCGCCGCCGGCCGGGTTCACTGCCGCCGCCGTCGCGGCGCTGCTTCCCGTTCACGCCCGGATCAGTCACGACGGTTCCTCCATGGCCACCCGCAGCGCCGCGATGCCGCGCGAACCGTAGGCCTTCACCGAGCCGAGGGATATCCCGAGCGTCTCGGCGACCTGCGCCTCGGTCATGTCGGCGAAGTAGCGCAGCACGAGCACCTCGCGCTGCCGCCGCTGGAGCCCGCGCATCGCCTTCTTCAGCGCGTCGCGCTCCAGGAGGTCGTACGCGCCCTCCTCCGCGCTCGCCATGTCCGGCATCGGCTTGGAGAGCAGCTTCAGACCGAGGATGCGGCGGCGCAGCGCGGACCGCGAGAGGTTGACGACGGTCTGCCGCAGGTACGCCAGGGTCTTCTCGGGGTCGCGGACGCGCTTGCGCGCGGAGTGCACGCGGATGAACGCCTCCTGGACGACGTCCTCGCAGGAGGCCGTGTCGTCGAGGAGGAGCGCGGCGAGGCCGAGGAGGGAGCGGTAGTGCGCCCGGTAGGTCTCGGTCAGATGGTCGACTGTGGTGCCCGTCGCCATCGTCTCGTCAGCGCTCCGCCGGGGCGTCGGCAGCGCGACGGCGGCCGCGACCGGCCGGGGCGCGGTGGGGGCGGTCGGCGCGGTGGCCGCCGGGCTCGGCGCCGCGGCCGGCACGACGGTCGGCGCGGGCGCCGGGACCGCCGGCGGGGCCGCGAGCGGCGCGGCGGACGGGGGCGCCGACGCCACGGCCACGACCGGGTCCGGTTCCGCGGCCGGCGGAGGGACGACCGTCACGGCCGGCGCCGTCCGCAGGGGCCGCGTCAGCGGCACGGGGACGATCACCGGCGGCATCCCGCCGGGCATGCCGAGGCGCCGGCGCGGGCGCGGGCGTACCGCCAGGCCCGGTCCGCGGAACGCCGCGATGTCGAGTACTTCTGCTGCCACGCCTGTTGGACACGCTTCCCCCCGTGAGGGTTGTACGCGCACGGCGCCGATCTCGGCGGCATCCCACCTGCCCGCATGCGCGAAAACACCCCTTACCCCGTTTGCCCTGCATCCCGCCGAACCGCGGCGCGCCGACCGGCGCGCCGCCGCGCGGCCCGCCGATGGAGCGACTGTTGAAGACGCACGGCGACCCCGTCCGGTTCCGGCGGACGGTCGCGAATTTCGCTCATCCGTACGACGACGATCTTACAAAGGCGCAGCCCAGCGCGCGGTGTGATCTGTGCCCCTCGGTAACGATTCCCCGGGGACCGGCGCGGTGTCGAGGTCCTGCCGGGAAACACCCCGAAACACGGACCGGCCGCCACGACGGGTGGTCGTGGCGGCCGGTCGGCGACGCGTGGAGCAGGGCGCGCCTCAGCGGCCCCGTGCTCCGGGAGGGTTCAGCGCCCCGTCCCCCCGTAGACGACGGCCTCGGAGGTGTCGCTGTCCAGGCCGAACGCGGTGTGCACCGCGCGCACGGCCTCGACGACGTCGTCCGCGCGGGTGACGACCGAGATGCGGATCTCGGAGGTCGAGATCAGCTCGATGTTCACGCCGGCGTCCGAGAGCGCCTCGAAGAACGTCGCGGTGACGCCGGGGTTGGTCTTCATGCCGGCGCCGACCAGGGAGATCTTCGCGATCTGGTCGTCGTAGCGCAGCGAGTCGAAGCCGACCGCGTCCTTCGTGCGCTCCAGGGCGTCGACGGCCTTGCGGCCCTCGTCCTTCGGCAGGGTGAAGGAGATGTCGGTCAGGCCGGTGGACGCGGCGGAGACGTTCTGGACCACCATGTCCATGTTGATCTCGGCGTTCGCGATGGCGCGGAAGATCGCCGCGGCCTCGCCCGGCTTGTCCGGCACGCCGACGACGGTGACCTTGGCCTCGGAGGTGTCGTGGGCGACGCCCGAGATGATGGCCTGCTCCACGGTGTGTCCCTCCGGGGGTGTGTTGCTGACCCAGGTGCCCTTGAGTCCCGAGAAGGACGAGCGCACGTGGATCGGGATGTCGTAGCGGCGGGCGTACTCCACGCAGCGGTGGAGCAGCACCTTGGACCCGGAGGACGCCATCTCCAGCATGTCCTCGGACGGGACCCAGTCGATCTTCCGGGCCTTCGGCACGACCCGCGGGTCGGCGGTGAAGACGCCGTCGACGTCGGTGTAGATCTCGCAGACCTCGGCGTCGAGGGCGGCGGCCAGCGCGACGGCGGTGGTGTCGGAGCCGCCGCGGCCGAGGGTGGTGATGTCCTTGCTGTCCTGGCTGACGCCCTGGAAGCCCGCGACGATCGCGATGTTGCCCTCGTCGAGGGCGGTCCGGATGCGGCCCGGCGTGACATCGATGATGCGCGCCTTGTTGTGGACGGAGTCGGTGATGACGCCGGCCTGGCTGCCGGTGAAGGACTGGGCCTCGTGGCCCAGGTTCTTGATCGCCATGGCGAGCAGGGCCATGGAGATCCGCTCGCCGGCGGTCAGCAGCATGTCGTATTCCCGGCCCGAAGGCATCGGGGACACCTCGTTGGCGAGATCGATCAACTCGTCCGTCGTGTCGCCCATCGCGGAAACCACGACGACGACCTGGTGGCCGTTCTTCTTGGCTTCGACGATCCTCTTGGCGACCCGCTTGATGCCCTCGGCATCGGCGACGGAGGAGCCTCCGTACTTCTGCACGACAAGGCCCACGTGCGCTCCTCGATCAGATATTCCTGCGGTCGGCTCAGTCTAGCGAGCGGCCGGGGAACGCCCCGGTCGTCTCGCGAGGTGAGATGTCCCGCCCACCTCGCGACCACCGGTTCGCTCCCCGGCCGCTCCGGACGGCTACCTGCCCCGCCCCGGAGGGGACCACTCCACATCGTGTCGGGGCTCACACGCCGCAGGTGAGAGGGGTACGGGGTCGGGTCGGCGGTCCGTGCGGGAGCGCGCGGCGCACCGTGGCCGTACGTCCGCGGTCGGCGCGGGCCCGGGCGCGCGGCCGGCGGGTGCGGGGGCGCAATCCGACGAAACGCCCTCCGGGACGGCTGCCGCACCCGCATCGACATCCGGATGTCACACGCGCACAACCCAAGGGGTGCCTCGGCCGTCGAAGGTGGTGCTCCGCGCCGCACGTTCCGCGTATCCGAGACACGAGGCCATGAGACGACCCACCGCGCCCGATGCCGCACCGCCCCGCCGCACGTCGTCGCGCCGGGCGGCCGCCGGGGCCCTCCTGCCCGGCCCGCGCATACGGTGGCGGCTCGGGCTGCTCGCCGTGACGGGGCTCGCGCTGTGCGTGCCGCTCGGCTACGGGGCGCCGGTCGCGGCACCGGTGGGGCAGCCGGCGCAGGACGGCGTCGTGGCGCTGGGCGGGGCGTCCGCCGTGCCGGTGCCGGAGCGGTCCTTGTTCGCGCTGTCGCCGGTGGGCGGGCCGCCGCTGCCCGAGGTCGCGGAGGCCGCGCCGAGCGGCACCGCGGAGCCCGAGCCGCCGGCCGTCACTCCTGACGAGGCCCTCGCCGCCGCGCTCGGCGAACTGGGCCCGCACACCGGCCGGTTCGCCGTCGGCGTGACGGACCTGACCACGGGCACCACCGTCCACAGCGCCCGGCAGGGCGAGCCGTTCGCGACCGCGAGCACCGTCAAGGTCGACGTGGTGGCCGCGCTGCTGCTCCAGGCGCAGGACCGGGGGCGCGGGCTGACCGCGGAGGAGCGCCGGCTCGCGGAGGCGGCGATCCGCGTCAGCGACAACGAGGCGACCCACACCCTGTGGGCGAGGATCGGCCGCCGCCCCGGCCTCGACGCGGCCGATGAGCGGCTCGGGATAGCCCGCTCCCGCACCGACCCCGGCGCGTCCTGGGGCGTCACCCTCACCACGACCCGCGACCGGATCGCCCTGCTGCGGGCGGTGTTCACCGACGACTCGCCGCTGACCGCGGCCTCCCGCCGCACCTTGCGGGGGCTGATGGCGGAGGTCGTCCCCGACCAGGCCTGGGGCGTCTCCGCGGCCGGCACCCGCCCGGCCCTGAAGAACGGCTGGCTCCCGCGCGACGCCACCGGCCTGTGGGTCGTCAACTCCACCGGCCGCGTCGAACGCGACGGCCACACCCTGCTCGTGACCGTCCTCAGCGACGGCCACCCCGCGATGGCCCCGGGCGTCGGCCTCGTGGAGGAGGTCGCCGAGGCCGCGGCGGCGGCCGTCGTGGAGGCCGGCTAGCGGGCCGGGCGCAGGCCCAGGTGGATGCCGAGTTCCTCGGCCATCACCTTGCCGGCCTCCTCCTCCAGGGTGAGGCCGTCGTCGGAGAGGGCGTCGTCGGTGTCGAGACCGTTGAGCTCGGGCAGGGGCTGGTCCAGGCGGATGTGCGAGACCAGCGACTGCAGGGCGCGCAGGCAGGCGGAGGCCGTGGAGCCCCAGTTGGAGAAGTAGGAGAACTGCCACCACCACATCGCCTCGGTGGTGCGGCCGGCGCGGTAGTGGGCCATGCCGTGGCGGAGGTCGGCGACGATGTCGGCGAGGTCGTCGGAGATCCGGGCCGGGACGGCGGCGGTGCGCGGCTCGTAGGGGTCGAAGACCTCGTTGTAGACGTCGACCGGCTCCAGCATCACGGCGAGCCCGAGGCGCATGTCGTCGATGTCGGGCTCGGGGCCGAGGTCGGGCTCGTAGCGGTCGGCGGGGAGGATGTCCTCGTGGGCGCCGAGGCGGCCGCCGGCGAGCAGGATCTGGGAGATCTCCAGGAGCAGGTAGGGGATCGCCGCGTCGGGGTCGTCACCGCGGGCGATCTCGGAGACGGCGAGCAGGAAGGACTCGACCTGGTCGGCGATCTGGACCGCGAAGTCGCCGGGATCACCCAGGTCGTCGCGGTCGGGCGCGGCGCCGGACGGGTCGGCGACAGGACTCAGCGGTGCGTCATGACTAGACATCGAGCAACCTTCTCCCCTCGAAGGCACGACCCAGCGTGACTTCGTCCGCGTATTCCAGGTCTCCCCCGACGGGGAGTCCACTGGCCAGTCGGGTGACCTTCAAACCCATGGGCTTGATCATGCGGGCGAGGTACGTCGCCGTGGCCTCGCCCTCCAGGTTCGGGTCGGTCGCGAGGATGAGCTCGGTGACCGTCCCGTCGGCGAGCCGCGCGAGGAGCTCGCGGATGCGGAGGTCGTCGGGGCCGACGCCCTCGATGGGGCTGATCGCCCCGCCGAGCACGTGGTACCGGCCCCGGAACTCCCGCGTCCGCTCGATCGCGACGACGTCCTTGGGCTCCTCGACGACGCAGACGACGCTCAGGTCGCGGCGCGGGTCGCGGCAGATGGTGCACTGCTCCTGCTGGGCCACGTTGCCGCAGACCGCGCAGAACCGGACCTTGTCCTTCACCTCGAGCAGCGCGTGCGCCAGCCGGCGGACGTCCGTCGGCTCGGCCTGCAGGATGTGGAAGGCGATCCGCTGCGCGCTCTTGGGACCGACGCCGGGCAGCCTGCCCAACTCGTCGATGAGGTCCTGGACCACGCCTTCGTACACGGAGCGCCTTTCGCCGTACTGCTTCTTCGGGTCACGGTAGTTGGTCGCCGTGTGCGGGAGATAGCGGCGCACGCGACCGATTCGAGCGCCGGGGGGAAGTTCCCGGTGCCGGGTCGGGGTCACCTCGGGGTGGCCCCTGAACCGGAGGCCCGGGTCCGCCCCGAGCGCCCCCTAGAACGGCAGTCCGGGCATCCCGCCGCCGCCGAGCCCCTGCGCGAGCGGGCCCAGCTTCTCCTGCGCCAGCGCGGACGCGTTCTCGTTCGCGGCCTGGACCGCGGCGACGACGAGGTCGGCCAGCGTCTCGGTGTCCTCGGGGTCGACCGCCTTCGGGTCGATCACGAGGGCCCGCAGCTCGCCGGAGCCGGTCACCGTCGCCCGCACCAGGCCGCCGCCCGCCTGGCCCGACACCTCGGCCTGCGCCAGTTCCTCCTGCGCGCGGGCGAGGTCCTGCTGCATCTTCTGGGCCTGCTGGAGGAGCGCTTGCATGTCGGGCTGGCCACCACCGGGGATCACGGGTCACTCCTCAGCGCCCCGGTCGGGCCGGGACAGGTCGGGGCATGGACGTTTCGGGTCTCGCGGGCCGCGCAACGGCCTCAGAACTGAGCCTACGTGGTGTCCCACGCCCGCGCGCCACCACTCTTTCGAGTGACGTCCGACCAGGCGCGACGCGGCCCTATACCTGATCACGGGCGCCGAGCGGGTGTACACGGCGCCGAAGCGGGATCGCGCCCACCCGTTGGGCGGTAGGAAGGGGGGTCGTGCCACCGGGGCCGCTGGGCGCCGGGGCGGCGCGGAGCCATGCCAGGAGACCGGGAAGCGCAGTTAGGGAGTGCTGGGTGAGCCAGCCGGAGATGCAGCCTCAATTCCCCGAGGACCCCGCGGACGTCGACGCGCGGCCGGGCGGGACGGCGGCGCGGCGGCCGGCCGGTTCCGCGGGACCGGAACGTGCCCCCGCCCACCTCGCGCACCTCGGTGACCTGGGCGTCCGGCCGTTCCCGCTCGGCGACTGGGGCGAGCCGGCGGAGCGGCTCGACGAGCTGTACCGCTGGGTCGAGGGCAACGCGCTGCGCACCGCCGCCTGGTACCTCACCGACCGGCGGGGCAAGCGCCGGGCCGCGGCGGCACTGCGGGCCGGTACGGCGGCGGGCGCGCTCGCCGGGGCGACGCTGCCGCTGCTCGACCTGGCCGGGGCGCTGCGGGGCGCCGCGGCGTACGGCTACCTGGCCCTGGTCCTGGCCGCCGCCTGCCTGGCCGGCGACCGGTACTTCGGCCTCACGGCCGGGTGGATGCGGGACGTGGCCACCGCGCAGGCCGTGCAGCGCCGGCTGCAGGCGCTGCAGTTCGACTGGGCGTCGGAGTCCGTGCGCGAGGTCCTCGGGCCCGCGGACGGCACCGCGAGCGAGGCGGCCGAGCGCTGCCTGGGCGTCCTGCGGCGCTTCTCGGAGGACGTCACCGAGCTGGTCCGCGCCGAGACCGCCGACTGGATGCTCCTCTTCGGCGCCGGCGCCTCCCCGCTCCTCCTGCAGACCGGCGGCCTCCCCCACGCCCGCGGCGACGCCGCGCCCGCCGCGGGCCGCCTCCACCTCCACCCCGGCGCCCGCCCGAACATGCCGCGCCAGCGCCCCCCGGAGACGCCCCGGTAGTCCCCGCGCTGCCATCCTGGGCGCATGAGCACAGACGAGCGGGACCGGGACGCCGCACTCGCCGAGGTGGCACGGCTGCGGGACGGGGAGCGGCTGGAGGAGGCGCGCGAGCTGCTGCTCGGGCTGAGCGCCGCGCACCCCGACGACGGCGGGATCGCGTACGTGACGGCGTGCGTGCACGACCGGATGGGGCTTGAGGCGGAGGCCGTCGGGTTCTACGAGCGGGCGCTGCGCGGCGGCGGTCTCGACGACGAGGACCGGCGCGGGGCGCTGCTCGGCCTCGGCAGCACCCTACGGGTCCTCGGACGGTACGAGGAGGCCGTGGCGACGCTGCGGGCCGGCGTCGCGCGGCACCCCGACGACGGCGGGCTGCGGACGTTCCTGGCGATGGCGCTGTACAACACCGGCGGGCACCACGAGGCGATGGGCGAGCTGCTCACGCTGCTCGCGGCGACCAGCTCGGACCCGTCCGTGCGGGAGTACCGGCGGGCGATCGAGTTCTACGCGCGGGACCTCGACGCGACGCAGTGAGCGCGTCGAGGTCCCACCGAGGACCGCCGGCTCAGCCGGCTCAGCTGAAGATGATCATCGAGCCCTGGCCGAGCGCCCGCGTGGCCGCCGCGTGCAGGCCGAGCCACACATGGCGCTCGCGGGTGAAGGGGTTGTCGTCGTACGCCGTCGGCCGGACCTGCTCCTCCAGCGCGGTGGGGCCCTCCGGCGGGGCGGGCGCGGCGGGCGGGTTGGCGGGGTCGATGCCGAGGTCCGGGGCGACGAACTCCAGCTCCCGCAGCAGGCCCTGGGCGGAGCCCAGCGGGCCGCCGCCGGCCAGCAGCTCCTCGTTCGCCAGCGGCGTGCGGAAGTCGACCGGGACGTACGCGCCGGCGTGGTCGTAGTGCCAGACCAGGTGGGACTCCATGGCGGTGGACTCGAACATCTCCAGCAACTGCTCGTAGTCGCCGCCCAGTTCGTCCACCGGGGTCACCGCGAGGCCGCACAGCTTCAGGAGGTAGGCGCGGCGCAGGAAGTGCAGCGCGTCGTAGTCGAAGCCCGCGACCGGTGCGACGTCGCCCGACAGGCCCGGCATGTACGCGAAGACGGGCACCGGCGGCAGCCCGGCCTCCCCGAGCGCCTTGTCGTAGGCGGCGATCTCCTCGGCGAACGGGTTGTCGGGGCTGTGGCACAGCACGTCGACGAGCGGGACCAGCCACAGGTCACAGGCCAAGGGGCGCTCCTTGCGGTGGGACGGCTTCGGCGGGACCTCTCAGCGTAGTCCCGCGAACGCGGCCGGTCAGTCCCCTGGTTGCGGTCTGCCCCGGGGGCGGGGACGGCAACCTCCGGCCGGCGGCCGCCGGGCGGTGTCCGGGCGCTCAGGCGCGCAGGCGGGACGGGAGGGCGAGGGCGTGGTCGCGGTGGGAGTCGACGAGGGCGCGGGCCGCGGCGTCGTCGCGGGCGGCGACCGCGGCGGCCAGCGCGCCGTGGCCGCGCCACAGCAGGTCGCGCATGTCGGGCGCGTCGCGCAGGTAGGGCACGACGCAGACCCACGCCTGGACGCCGAGGCGGTGCAGGAAGTCGCCGAGGTAGGGGTTGCCGAACAGCGCGGTCAGCTCGTACCAGAAGCGCAGGTCGTAGCCGACGAGCACGGCGAGGTCGCCCGAGCAGGCCGCCCGTTCCGCCTCCTCGGCGCGGCGCCGCACCGACGCGGTCCCGGCCGCCGCGGCCTCGCTGATGCCGTCCACCGCGATCTGCCGGAAGACGCCGTCCGCGACGAGCGCGCGGGCGGCGATCATGCTGCGGTACTCGTCCCAGGTGACCTCGTGCACCCGGAAGCCGCGGTGCTGGACCGAGTCGAGCAGCCCCTGCGCGGAGAGGTCCACCAGCGCCTCGCGGACGGGCGTCGCCGAGACGCCGTACAGCTCGGCGATCTCCTTCACGGTGAACTCCTGGCCCGGGAGCAGCCGCCCCGCGAGCACCTCGTCGCGCAGCGCGTCGGCGATCTGCTGGCGCAGGGTGCTGCGGGTCACGGCCGTGCCGCGGGTTCCGGTGCCGCGCATGGAGGCCTTTCGAACAGCAACGGACAGCAACGATCAGGATCGGACGCAGCTGCGGGTCCGGACCAGGGTAAGCGGTGGTCCGGTCCAGTGCCCACAGCTGCGTCGCGCTGCCGTCCGGGGCGTCAGACCGTGTGCTCGTCCGCGACGGAGAGGGCCGCGTCGAGGGCGGCCAGGCCCTCCTTGGCCTCGGCGTCGGTGATGTTGCAGGCGGGGACGACGTGGGTGCGGTTCATGTTCACGAAGGGCCACAGGCCGTTCGCCTTGGCCGCCGCGGCGAACGCGGCCATCGGGGCGTTGGCCTCGCCGGTCGCGTTGTAGGGCACCAGCGGCTCGCGGGTCTCCCGGTCGCGGACCAGGTCGAGCGCCCAGAACATGCCGGTGCCGCGGACCTCGCCGACGGACGGGTGGCGGGCGGCGAGCTCGGCGAGGCCGGGGCCGATGACGTCCGCGCCGAGCCGGGCCGCGTTCTCGACGACGCCCTCCTCGTCCATCACCTGGATCGTCGCCACCGCCGCCGCGCAGGCCAGCGGGTGGCCGGAGTACGTCAGGCCGCCGGGGTAGGGGCGGCGGGCGAACGTCTCGGCGATCTCCGGGCCGATCGCGACGCCGCCGAGCGGCACGTAGCCGCTGTTGACGCCCTTGGCGAAGGTCATCAGGTCGGGGACCACGTCGAAGTGGTCCGCGGCGAACCAGGCGCCGGTGCGGCCGAAGCCGGCCATCACCTCGTCGAGGACGAACACGATCCCGTGCGCGTCGCAGAGCTCGCGGACGCCGGCGAGGTAGCCGGGCGGCGGGGTCATGATCCCGGCCGTGCCGGGGATCGTCTCCAGGACCACCGCGGCGATCGTCCCCGGGCCCTCGAACGCGATCGTGTCCGCGAGGTGCTGGAGCGCGCGCTCGCACTCCTGCGCCTCCGTCTCGGCGTGGAACGGGGACCGGTAGAGGAACGGGGCCCAGAAGTGGACGACGCCCGCGGAGCCGTTGTCGTTCGGCCAGCGGCGCGGGTCACCCGTCAGGTTGATCGCGGTGGACGTGCCGCCGTGGTACGAGCGGTACGCGCTGAGCACCTTCGGGCGGCCGGTGTGCAGCCGGGCCATCCGGGTCGCGTTCTCGACCGCCTCGGCGCCGCCGTTGGTGAAGAAGATCTTGTCCAGGTCGCCCGGCGTCCGCTCCGCGATCAGCCGAGCGGCCTCCGAGCGGGCCTCCACGGCGAACGCGGGCGCGAACGTCGTCATCCGGCCGGCCTGCTCCTGGATCGCCCGCACCACCTTCGGGTGCTGGTAGCCGATGTTCGTGAACACCAGGCCGCTGGTGAAGTCGAGGTAGCGGTTGCCGTCGTAGTCCCAGAAGTAGGCGCCTTCCGCGCCGGCCACGGGGAGGGGCTCGATCAGGTCCTGTGCCGACCAGGAGTGGAAGACGTGCGCGCGGTCGGCGGCGCGGACGGCCGCGCCTTTCGCGGGGTCGGGGGTGTTGGCATGAGGGGTCATGCGGGGAGCGTAGGAGTTCGCAGCTCGGCCCGGGTATGGGCGTCCTGCCGGTGGGTGGGGGCGCGGGCTCGACGGAGTGTCGGGGGTGGGGTGTCGTGGGGGGCGCGGGGGGGGTGGCGCGGGGGTTCCAGAGGGTGGCTTCGCCGCTGCGCGGCTTGGCCGGCGGGAGCGGGAGGGGTCCGCCGCTGCGCGGCCTGGGCGAGGGGGGCTTCGCCGCTGCGCGGCTCGGGCGGCGGGAGCGGGAGGGGTCCGCCGCTGCGCGGCCTGGGCGAGGGGGGCTTCGCCGCTGCGCGGCTCGGGCGGCGGGAGCGGGAGGGGTCCGCGGCTGCGCGGCGTCGCGGGGGAACCTGCCGCTGCGCGGCGGGCTCGGTCCCCGGCGTGCGCCGCGCAGACGGGGGTGGGGGCGGCCCCTTCAGGGTCGCCCCCACGGTCGGGCCTTAGCGGTCGCGCCACTCGCGGATCAGGTCCGCGAGGAGCGCGAGGAGTTCGCGCAGGGAGGGGAGGCCGCGGTCGGTGACGTCGACGCGGACGATCTGCGGGTCGTGGTCGCTGGCCTGGTCGGCGAACTCGGCGTTGATGTGGACGACGTCGTAGTCGT
This sequence comes from Streptomyces sp. NPDC060194, assembly GCF_042728285.1. Classification (NCBI taxonomy): domain Bacteria; kingdom Bacillati; phylum Actinomycetota; class Actinomycetes; order Kitasatosporales; family Streptomycetaceae; genus Streptomyces; species Streptomyces sp. NPDC060194. The sequence continues at coordinate 49,956 of NZ_JBHWZH010000004.1, forward strand.
AGGACCGGATGCCGGGGCTCGTGAGGATGTGGTCCAGGGTCTGGGAGTTGCCGTCGAAGACGTAGCTGTAGCGCTCGGCCTCCGGCAGCGTCGCGATGAGCGGGGTGAGGACCGTGCCGCCGCCGCTGAGGACCTCGACGGTCTTCGAGAACTCGAAGTCGTTGATGTCGCCGAGGACGACGACGCGCGCCTTCTTGTCCGCCGCCTGCAGCTCGCGGACGAACGCGTTGACCTCCGCCGCCTGTTGGTGTCGCTTGGTCTCGGAGGAGCGGGTCGGCTCCTGGTTGCGGCCGTGGAGGGGCTCGTCGCCGCCCTTGGAGCCGAAGTGGTTGGCGACGAGGAAGACCGACCGGCCGCGGAAGGTGAACTCGCCGACGAGCGGCTTGCGGCTGTCCGCCCACGCCGGGCTCGCGGGGTTGATGCGGCCGGGCGAGGCCGAGAGCTGCGGGCCCTTGCGGGTCTTCACGACCGAGACGGGCGTGGACGCGTCGCCGCCCGCGCGGTCGACGAACGACACGCGCTCCGGGTTGAACAGGTACGCCAGGCGGATGTTGCCGCCGGGCTCGCCACCGTCCTGCTTGTCGGCGGGGGCGATGTAGCGCCAGGAGTAGCGCGGGCCGCCGGCCGCGACGATCGCGTCGGTGAAGCGTTTCAGCGTCGCCTCGGACGTCACCGTGCCGTCGTCCGTCGCGCCGTTGTCGTCCTGGATCTCCTCCAGGGTGACGATGTCGGGCGAGGCGAGGTTGACGGCGACGCCCTGGGCGAGGCGGTCGAACTTGCCCTGCTCGTCGAGCGCGTCGAGGTTCTCCACGTTGTACGTGGCGACCGCGAGCTCCTTGGACTTCTGCTTGCGGGTGACCTCGCGCTCCAGGCCCTTGTCGACATGCGCGCCGAGCGTGGTGGCCTGCAGGCTGTAGCCGCCGAAGGAGGCGTAGTCGACCGGGCCCTCGGTGGTGCCCGAGAGCACGTCGCCGACGTTCGCGGCGGGGATCGGGGCGCCGGTCTCGTCGAGCGACATGACCTTGATGCGGCCGGTGTTGGGCGTGTCGTACCCGTAGCGGGTGCCGCCGCGGACGGTGGGGTTCTCGGCCGGCTTCGAGGTGACCCAGACCTCCTTGTACGGGGTGGTCGGGCCGACGACGCGGGCGTCGGAGATCCGCGCGCGGACGCCCTCGACGGACTCGTAGAAGTCCAGGGCGTAGACGGTCGGTTCGAGGGGCAGGCCGTCGATGCTGCCGCCGGGCGCGGGGACGTACTTCGCCGGGACGCTCGACGGGTCGAGGACGACGGCCTCGGGGAGCGGGTTGCCGCTGCTCAGGACGGTGGTCGTCGGGGAGCCGATCTGGGTGAGCGACTGGACGTTCGCGTTCGCCGCGTACTCGGCGACCGTGCCGCTGACCAGCACGCTGTCGCCGGCCTTGACCGTCAGCGGGCCGGAGCCGGTGTAGACGAAGAGGCCCTCGCTGGTGCGGGCGTCGGCGTCGGGGGCGGTGTCCTGGATCCAGAAGCCCTTGGAGCCGGTGGTGCGCACGCCGGTGACGATGCCGGGCACGGCGGTCACCTTCTGGCCCTTGAGCGGGGAGACGCGGGTGGTGCCCTGGATGTCGTGGATGCGCACCGGGCCGGGCTCGGTGGGCTCCTCCGGCTCCTCGGGGCCGCCACCGCCGGACGTCTGGCCGGCCGCGTTGACCGGGGAGGGCGTCCCGGCCTTCAGGTCGGCGGCGTTGTCGTCGGTGTCGGCCAGGTTCGCCGCGCGGGCCACGGAGGCGGTGTTGCTCGCGCCGGTCGCCGGGCCGGAGCCCTCGCGGACGACGGCGCTGCCGAAGCCGACCAGGTCGACGATCCGGCCCTCGGCCGCGCAGTCGGCGGCGTTCAGGCAGGTCAGGGGGGCGGTGCCCTGCACCAGGGCAACCGTTCCGGAGGTTGCGGAGAGCGCGAGGCCGCCGGTCGCGTCGGGCGCGGGCAGCGCGGCCGTGCCGCCGGTGCCGGCGGCCTGCTGCACCAGGTACGTCTTCCCGGGCGCGATCGCGCCGGTCAGCGGGGTGACGCCCCAGCGCGAGGTCGGGGACGGCGAGCCGGAGAGGTACTGCACGCTCAGGCCGGAGACGTCGAACGGCGCCGCTCCCGCGTTCGCCAGCTCGACGAAGTCGTGGGTGAGGGTGGCACCGGAGTTGCCGCCGCCCCCGTAGACCTCGGAGATCACGGCGGTGGCCGAGGGGGCGGCCTGCGCGGCGGGCAGCCCGGTCAGGACCACCGATCCGGCGAGGACGGCGACCGCGACGGCGCGGCGGCGGGTGCGTCTGGGTATGGCGTCGGGCACGAGGGTTCACTCCTTCGGCGCGGGACCGCGGCGCCCCTGTCCGGTCGTCCGGCGTCCCGCTCGCGGGGCAAGTCGGCTCAAGTTACGCGCGTAGAAGGGGAGTCGACAAGGGACGGGACGTAAATTCCGGGTGTCTTCCGGACGGTGGCGGGAGGGGTCGCGAGGGTCGGTATCTCTTGACAGCATGCTGTCGAAATGACAGAATGCTGTCATGGCAACGAACAGCACGACCTCAGGTTCCGAAGCCCGCACCGACGCCGGCCGGACGGTGTACGTCGCCGTCTACGACACGTTCGCCGACTGGGAGACGGGGCACCTCACGACCCAGCTCGTCGGGAACGGCTACACCGTGCGGACGGTCGGGCCCTCGCGCGAGCCGGTCACCACCATGGGGGGTCTGCGGGTCCAGCCGGACCTGGTGCTGTCCGAGCTGAGCCCGGCCGACGCGGCGCTCCTCGTCCTCACCGGCGCGTCGCTCTGGGACGCGGGCAGCGGCCTGGACGGATTCGCGGCCAAGGCGCGGGAGTTCACCGAGGCGGGCGTCCCGGTGGCCGCGATCTGCGGGGCCACCCTGGGTCTCGCCCGCGCGGGCCTGCTCGACGGGCGCGCGCACACCAGCGCGGTGTCGTTCTACCTGCTCCAGGCGGCCGAGCAGGGTTACGGCGGCGCCGCGTCGTACGTGGAGGCCGACGCGGTGACGTCCGCCGACCGCCTCGTCGTCACCGCGGGGCCGACGGAGCCCGTCGCGTTCGCGCGGGAGGTCCTCGGGGTGCTCGGCGTGTACGACGCGAAGGTGCTCGACGCGTGGTACCGGCTGCACCACGACTCCGACCTGGCGGCGTACGAGGTCCTGGAGGCCGCCGGTGTTGCGTGAGCGGCCCGCGCGGGAGGGGTCCGCGCGGGAGGCCCGCGCCCGGGTGCCGTCCGGGCGGGACGGGGCCGCGCGGGACAGTGCGGCGCGCGAGGAGGCCGGGCCCGACGCGCCCGAGCTGCTGACCCGGACCGCGACCGGGGTGTTCCGCCTCAACGGGCAGATCTCCGCCGTCGCCGAGGAGCTGGCGAAGCCCGCCGGGCTCACTGCGGCGTCCTGGCAGGTGCTCGGCGCGGTACTGCGCGAGCCGATGCCGGTCGCCGGCATCGCGCGCACGATGGGGCACACCCGGCAGAGCGTGCAGCGGATAGCGGACGTCCTGGTCGGCAAGGGCCTCGCGGCGTACGAGACGAACCCGGCGCACCGGCGGGCGAAGATCCTGGTCCCGACCGACGAGGGGCGGGCGGCGGTCGGCCTCATCACGCCCGGCCACGCGGACTTCGCCCGGCGGCTCGCCGAGGAGCTGGGAACGGACGCGTTCGCGGAGACCGTACGCGTGCTCGAACGACTGTGGGCGGCGCTGGAGGTCGTGCCGGGCACCGGCACGGAGGGGTAGGGGGCGGTGCCGGCCCGGGGCCGGCTCCTGCCCCCCGGCCCGGGCCAGGGCGCCGGCACGAAGCGCCGCGCGTCATCGCCGCGACCGCCGGTGCGCGTGTCGGCCGGGGGGGGCGAGCGGGTCCGCCCCTGATCCGCGGTCGCGTGTCACTCCTGGGGGCGGAACGTGCCGGATGCCCGGGTCGCCGTCGAAGGCGGGCCCTATCCTCGGGGCCTGGGGACGAGCCGCCCGCGGCGGGCGGCAGGCACGGCATCGGGGGATCGCCATGGAAGCACTCGACGCGCGGGACCCGCGGCGGATCGGGGCGTACCGGCTGATCGGGCGGCTCGGCGCGGGCGGGATGGGCGAGGTGTTCCTCGCCCGCTCCGAGCGGGGGCGGACGGTCGCCGTGAAGCTGGTGCGGACCGAGCTCGCGGAGCACGACGAGTTCCGCCGGCGGTTCCGGCACGAGGTGCAGGCGGCGCGCCGGGTCGGCGGCCAGTGGACCGCGCCCGTGCTCGACGCGGACACCGAGGCGGCCGTCCCCTGGGTGGCGACGGGCTACGTCGCCGGGCCCTCGCTCCACGCCGTCGTCTCCGCGGACCACGGTCCGCTCCCCGAGCGCAGCGTCCGCATCCTGGCGGCGGGCCTCGGCCACGCGCTGCAGGACATCCACGCCGCCGGGATGGTCCACCGCGACCTCAAGCCGTCGAACGTGCTCATCACCATCGACGGCCCGCGCGTCATCGACTTCGGCATCGCGCGGGCGCTGGAGACCGCGACGGACGTCGACCTCACCCGGACCGGCGCGCTCGTCGGCTCGCCGGGGTTCATGGCCCCCGAGCAGGTCCGCGGCGACCGGGTCACCCCGGCGTGCGACGTCTTCTGCCTCGGCTCCGTCCTCGCCTACGCGGCCACCGGGCAGCTCCCGTTCGGCTCGGCGCACAGTGGGGTGCACGCGCTGATGTTCCGCATCGCGCAGGAGGCGCCCGACCTGGCGCGGGTGCCGGAGTCCCTGCGCGACCTGGTCGCCGACTGCCTGCGCAAGGAGCCGGCCGCCCGCCCTGCGCTCGCGGAGGTCCTCCAGCGGGTGGGCGCGGGCGACACCGTCCACGACGGGCGCGCCCTGGAACCCTGGCTGCCCGCGCCCCTCGTCGCCCGGCTGGGCCGGCACGCGGTGGGCCTCCTCGACGTCGAGGACCCCGACCACCCGGAGCACCGGGGCGGCACGGTGGCGCTGCGGAAGGCGGGCGCGGTCGTGCCGGCGGAGGCGGGCCCGGGGGCGGCGCCCGCGGGAGCCGCGACTCCCGGCGCGACGGGCGAGGACCCGCCTGCCCCGGGGGCCGGAGCGTCTGTTGCGGCGCCCCAGCAGGCTGCCCCGGGGGCCGGTCCGCCCGGCTCGGCGCCCCAGCAGGCCGCCGGTCCGGCACCGGCCGCCCCGCGCCCCTCCCCCGCCGAGGCGTCCGGCCCCTCGCGGCCGCTGCCGCCCGCCGCCCCCGACCTGCACCACGCGCCGACGATGGCCGCCACCACGCCCCCGCCCGGCCTCGCGAAGACGCCCCCGCACCCGCCGACCCCGGCCCCGTACGGCCACCCGCAGGGCCCGCCCGCGGCCGCCTACGGCTACCCGCAGCAGCCCCCGCCCGGCGGCCCGTACGGCTATCCGCAGCCGGCGGCGTACGGGTACCCGCCCGCCCAGCCGCTCCCCCCGCAGGCGCCGTACGGCTCCGCGGCCACCCCGCCGTACGGGCCGCCGCCGCTGCCCGCGCCGGGCGGGCGCGACGAGGGGCGCGGCCGGGGCGCGGCGACGGCCGTGCTGGTCGCGCTCGCGCTGCTCGTCGCGCTCGGTGCGGGGCTCGGGGTGTGGGTGCTGATGCGCGGCGGGGACGGGTCGTCCGTGGCGACCGGCCCCGGCGGCAGCGCGTCCACCGCCCCCGGGGACACCCAGGACGACGCCCCGGGGGAGACGTACCCGGACGACGACCAGGGCGCGGACGAGCCCACCGACGGCGGCGACGAGCCCGACCCCGCGGCGCTCCCCGCCGACTTCGTCGGCACCTGGAGCGGGGGTTCGGACGGCCAGTCGTGGGACCTGACCCTCACCGAGGGCTCCGAGGGCGACACCGTCATGTCGCTCACCGGATCGGGACCCACCTTCCGCTGCACGTGGGAAGCGGCTCTCGACACCGGCGGCCCCTCCCCCGTCCTGGCCGCCTCCGAACTGCTCACCTCCGACGGCTCCTGCCGGCCCGGCGCCCGCAGCCGGCTCGAACTCCTCCCCGACGGCTCCCTCCAGCGCACCCAGCTCGGCACCGGCAAGCCCCCGGTGATCTACACGCGGACCTCCGGCTGACGGAGCCCGCGGGGGGTGGTGTGGCCGAGGTCACCCGTGGTCGAGGTGTGCGCCGTGCGGGGCCCCGAGGCCGGGCCGCACACGGGTCGTACGTTGCGTGTGCAACCGAGGGGCACGGCGAAATCACCCGCGGTGATCGCCGCCGGGAAGGAAATCCGTACGCGTCTGCATAGGGCGTGAGGGCACGGGCACCCACCGGGAAGCGTCGCTCGTGAACGAGGAGCGCAGACCGAGAGAACGCCGACTTACGGATTATTCACATGGCTTCAGAAGACGCCGCGGACGACGGCGGCAACGATTCCCGTGGGGCGAGGATAAAGGCCCGTTCCGCCCTTCGGGCGGCGGCGGTGCAGCTGGCCGAACTGACCGGCAGGGAACCGCACTCCGTCTCCTCCCTCCAGCCCGCCGGCGGCGGTTGGACGGCGCACGTGGAGGTGACGGAGATCGAGCGGATCCCCGACACGGCGAGCGTCATGGCGACCTACAAGGTCGACCTCGACGGCGACGGGGAGCTGCTGGCGTACGAGCAGACCCACCGCTACTCCAAGGGCCAGATCGACCGCCGCTGAACCTCGTGGACGCGCTCCCACCTGGGAGAAGAGCGTCCGCGGCGGGAGCGGCACGGCCGCGGCCCAGGCCGGCCCGGCCGACGCCCCCGCACCCCCGCACGGCAGCGGACGGCGCGCCCCGTCCCCCCAGCCACACAGGAGTTCCCCATGAGCGTTGTGCAGCAGAGCAGTGCCCCGGCCCAGTCCGGCGGCGGAGGAGGCGGCGGGACGCTCTACGACGTCCTGGAGCTCATCCTCGACAAGGGGCTCGTGATCGACGCCTTCGTCCGGGTGTCGCTCGTGGGTATCGAGATACTCAAGATCGACGTCCGGGTCGTCGTCGCGAGCGTCGACACCTATCTGCGGTTCGCCGAGGCGTGCAATCGCCTCGATCTCGAATCGGGAAACAAACAGCCGAGCCAACTCACCGATCTCGTCGGCGAGATGACGGAGAACGGCGCCAAAGGGAAATCGAAAGGAGCGCTGACCGGAGCCGTCGAGGCGTTCAGCGAGTCCTTTGCGAAAGGCAACGACTCCGCACGCGACGAGGAGCCCGAGCCGCGCCCCCGCAGGACCGCCGAACGCCGCACCGCGAACCGTCGCCGAGAGGACTGACCCATGCCGACCTACGTCTACGCCATCACCCCCGGCGACCATCCGCTCGACCTCGACGGCCTGCAGGGCGTCGGCGCCGAGCGCACCGAGCTGCGGGTGGTCCGCGGCGCCGAGCTCGCGGCCGTCGTCAGCACCGCGCCGGAGGGGCTGCGCGCCAAGCGCCGCGACCTCGCCGCACACGACGCCGTCCTGCAGAGGCTCATGGCGGACGGGGCCGTGCTGCCCCTGCGGTTCGGGCTCATGGGCCCGGACGACGCGGCCGTCGCCGCCGTCCTCGACGCCGAGCTGGACACCTACCGCGCGAAGCTGCGGGACCTCGACGGGCGGCTGGAGTACAACCTCAAGGTCGCCCGGGACGAGGCGGACGCGCTGCGGGAGATCGTCGAGGAGAACCCGGAGGCGCGCCGGCTCAACGAGGACGCCCGCCGCGATCCCGGCGCCCACGACGTGAAGGTCCGGCTCGGCGAGCTGATCTCGCAGGAGATGCAGCGGCGCGGCGGTGCGACGGGCGCGCAGATCGTCGACGCGCTGCTCCCGTTCGCCGTGGACCACGCCCCCGCGGACGCCGCGGAACCGCACTTCCTGAACGTGTCGTTCCTGGTCGAGCGGGACGCCGCGGCGAAGTTCTCGCAGGCCGTCCACGAGGACGCCGAGCGGCGCGGCGACGCCTTCACGTACCACCTGCACGGTCCGCTGCCCGCCTACAGCTTCGTCTGAGCCGGGAGGCCTGAGGCTCCATGGGTCTGTTCACGCAGCTCGCCACCCTCCCGCTGGCCCCCGTGCGCGGCGCGCTCTGGGTCACCGGGCAGCTCGTCGACACCGCCGAGCGGCAGTACTACGACCCGGCCCCGGTCAAGCGCGAACTGGTCGCGCTGGAGCGCGAGCTGGTCGAGGGCCGCATCGACGAGGCGGAGTTCGACCGGCGCGAGGACGAGCTCCTGGACCGCCTGGAGGAGCTGGAGGCCCAGCAGCGGCGCATGGCCGAGGGGCAGTCCCCCGGCTGAGGTCCCCTTCCCATCCATTCCTTCCATCCCGAGGTGCACACCGCATGATGACCAACACCAAGATCGGTACAGCGCTGGTCGGGGGATATCTCCTCGGCCGGACCAAGAAGGCCAAGCTCGCCGTCGGGCTCGGCATGGTCCTCGCGGGCAAGAAGCTGAACCTGGAGCCGCGCGAGCTGCTCCGGATTGCCGCGGCGAACCCGCTGGTGAACCAGCTCAACGAACAGGTCCGCACGGAGCTGTTCGGCGCGACGAAGACCGCGGCGAGCTCCGCGCTCACCCAGCGCGTCAACCGCCTGGCCGACTCGCTGCACGAGCGGGCGCAGGGCCTGACCGCGCCCGCGGACGCCGCCGAGGAGACCGCCGGCAGGGCGGCGAAGGGCGCGAAGAAGCGGGTGACCCGGGCGGAGCCCGCCGAGGACGGGCACGACCGCCTGCCGGAGGACGAGCACCTGCCGGAGGACGACGAGCACCTGGACGACGAGCATCCGGACGACGAGGCCGACGCGTACGACGACGCCGAGGCCGACGACGACGCGGAGGACGACGAGCCGCGCCCGGCCGCCCGCCGCGCCACCCGCTCCACCTCGTCGGCGACGAAGAGCGCCGCGAAGAAGACCTCCGCGGCCCGCCGTCCGGCGCAGGCCGCCGGCTCCTCCACCACGCCCGCCTCGGGGGCGCGCAAGAAGACGGCGGCGAAGAGCACGTCGTCCTCCGGCGGCGGCCGCCGGAGCACCGGCACCCGACGGAGCGGAGGCGACCGTGGCTGACTCGTCGATCGACCGGATCAGGAAGAACGTGGCCGACAACCCCGCGACGGGGCGGCTCAAGGACGAACTCACCGGGTACCTGGAGGCGCGCGCCCAGCACGCCGTCAGCTCGCTCGGCCACAAGCTCGGCGAGACCGCGACGCGGCTCGGCGAGCCCGGCCAGGGCGGCGGATCGCTGCTGAAGTCCCTCGGCAAGGGCGGGCAGAAGCTCGCCGAGGGGAGGTCCCCGGGGCAGGCAGCCCTCTCCGCGGGCGTCAGCCACGCCAAGGACGCCGTGACCGACAAGGTCAAGGGGCTGTTCGGCAAGGGCCGCGGGAAGTCCGGCGGCGGCAAGTCGAAGTCCGTCCTCATCAGCGAGGACATCGACGTCGGCGTGCCGGTGCGCGAGGCGTACGACCAGTGGACGCAGTTCCAGGAGTTCAGCACCTTCGCCAAGGGCGTCGTGAACGTGGAGAAGGCCGACGACACCTCCAGCAACTGGACGGTGAAGGTCGCCAAGTCCACCCGCAGCTGGAAGGCGAACGTCACCGACCAGATCCCCGACGAGCGGATCGCCTGGACGACCGAGGGCGCGAAGGGGACGGTGAAGGGGGTCGTCACCTTCCACCGCGTCACCGACGACCTGACCCGGGTGCTCCTCGTCCTGGAGTACTTCCCCAAGGGCCTGTTCGAGAAGACCGGCAACATCTGGCGCGCCCAGGGCCGCCGCGCCCGGCTCGACCTGAAGCTTTACCGCAAGTTCATCATGATGCGCGGCGAGGCGACGGACGGCTGGCGCGGCGAGATCCGCGACGGCGAGGTCGTCGAGGACCACGACACGGCGGTCGAGCGCGAGGAGCACGACGAGGGGCGCGAGGACGGGGCCGAGGAGTCGTACGACGAGTCCTACGACGACGAGTACGGCGAGGACGAGCGCGCGGACGACGGGTCCGGGGAGGCGTACGACGACGCGGGTGACGCCGACTCCGGTGAGGCGTACGACGAGGACGACGACGGGCGCGACGACGCGGACCCGGACGACGAGCCGTACGACGAAGAGGACCGGGACGACGAGGACCGGGACCACGAGGCGGACTCCTACGAGGAGGACGACGTGGACGGCGACCACCAGGCCCCGGACGACGACGTCGACGACGCCCACGGCTACGCCGACGACGACGTTCCCACCCGCTCGACGGCCCGCCGCCCGTCCCGCGAGCGCGGCCGTGCGCGCGCGCAGGACGACGACCGCGACGGCGGGGCGGAGGCCCCCGCCCCGCGCCGCCGCCCCGCGGCCGCCCGCCGCTAGCAACGCCCTACGGACCGGGACGCGGAGTCCGGTGCCGCGCGACGCGGCACCGGGGCCCGCGGGCCCGCCCACCTGAGGAGGACCGAACCTTGTCCGAACCATTCGCCGCACGCATGGGCGGCTCACCGGCCACCGCGATGTCCGGCGGCCAGGGGTCGTCGGCCAACCTCGCCGACATCCTGGAACGGGTCCTGGACAAGGGCATCGTGATCGCGGGCGACATCCAGATCAACCTGCTCGACATCGAACTCCTCACCATCAAGCTGCGGTTGCTGGTCGCATCGGTCGACAAGGCCAAGGAGATGGGCATCGACTGGTGGGAGCACGACCCGTCCCTCTCCTCCCGCGCACCCCGCCCCGCCCCGCGCGACGCCGTCCCGACCGACGACCGACAGGCCCGCGAGCTGGAACAACTCCGGGCGGAGGTGGCCCAGTTGCGCGCCGCCCAGGCCGGCGGAGCCGCGCTGGACGCGGCCGAGCCCTCGGCAGCCCACCCGGTGCGGGGCGGGCCGGCGGAGGACCTCGTCCGCGATGCCGCGCGCCGATCCGGTGAGGAGGACGCCGGGGAGGCGGATCCGGCGCGCGTCGCCGTACCGAGCGCGGAGCCCGCCCCCGACCCGCCCCGGCGGCGGGCCTCCCGGAGCACGGACACCGAGCCGAGCCGGGAGGACGACCCCACCCCCGGCACCCCTGCCCGCAAGCCCGCGCGGCGCAGTGCCCCGCGCACCGACGCGAGCGACACCGAGGGCACGCGTCGGACGGCACGCCAGGCCCCGGCGCCCCCGGAAGCCGCGCCCCGGAAGCCCGCCCGCCGCACGGCCGCCCGGGCCGCGGACCCCGGGCCCGACGCCCCCGCGGGCGAGCCCGCGCCCGCGCGGAAGCCCGCGCCGCGGAAGCCCGCACGTAAGGACGGCGACGCCCCGCGGCGTCGGCTCCGGACGGAAGGAGACCCGGAGTGAGCACCATGGACCGCACCCACCCCGCCGCCGCCCCGCCCGCGGCGGACACGCTCGTCTACGTCTACGCGGTGGCGCAGCCCACCGAGGCGCTGACGGAGCACGTCGGCTCGCTGGGCGGACTCGGCGCCCCGCCGCGGCTGGTCCCGCTGCCCGGGCACGACGACCTGGCCGCCGTCGTCGCGGACGTTCCGGCGGACTCCTTCGGCACCGACGCGCTGAAGGCGCAGCTGGAGGACCTCGACCGCCTGGAGGCGCTCGCCCGCGCGCACCACGGCTGCGTGGACGCGGCGGCGACGCTGGCGACCGTCCTGCCGCTGCGGCTGACGACCGTGTACGTCGACGACGCGCGGGTGGCGGAGATGCTGGCCGTCAACGCGCCCGCGTTCCGGCGGGCGTTGCGGCTGCTCGCCGACCAGGTGGAGGTCGGCGTGAAGGTCTACGCCGACCCGTCCGCCGCCCCCGCGGCTCCCGAGGCCCCGCCCGCGGAGGCCCGCGGCCCCGGCCGCGACTACCTCCGCCGCCGCCGCGCCCACCGCGACCGGCACGCGGACACCTACCGTGCGGCCGGCGACGTCGCCGGGCACGCCGGCGAGCTCGCGGCCGCGTACGCCACCGCCCACGTCCCGCACCGCCTCCAGCAGGGCGCACTCGGCGCGGCGCGCGGCGAGAACGTGCTGAACGACGCCTACCTCGTCCCGCGCGCCCATGTGGAGCGCTTCGCCGCGGAGCTCGCCCACCTGCGTGCCGCACCGGGGGTGACCGTCGAGGTCACCGGCCCGTGGGTGCCGTACTCCTTCACCGAGTGGGCGCAGACCCCGCCGGAGGGCGCGCCGTGACGCAGTCCCTCTCCACCGCAGGCCTCGACGACGAGCTGCCCGCCGGGCGGCAGGTCTCGCTCATCGACCTGCTCGACCGCCTGCTCAACGGCGGCGCGGTCCTCACCGGCGACCTGGTGCTCTCCGTCGCGGACGTCGACCTCGTGCGGGTGAACCTGCGCGCCGTCATCCACTCCATCACCCCGGACAGCCCCGCGCCGTGGTGATCCGCCCCTCGGAAGGAGGCGCGCCCGTGCCGCCCGACGACGACACCCCCGACCGCTGGAACGAGGTCGCCCACGCCGCGGCCGGCGCGTTCGGCCTGCTGCCGGCCGCCGGCGACGACGCCTCACCGGGCCGCGTCCCCGGGCCCGCCCGCCGCCTGGAGACCGACCCCGACACCGTCGAACGCGACCTCATCAAACTGGTCCTCACCATCGTCGAGCTGCTGCGCCAGCTCATGGAGCGCACCGCCGTCCACCGCGTCGACCAGGGCGACCTCACCGAGGCCCAGGAGGAGCGCGTCGGCATGACCCTCATGATCCTGGAGGACCGCATGAACGAACTCGTCGACCGCTACGGGCTCACCATGCGCGACCTCAACCTCGACCTCGGCCCCCTGGGCTCCCTGCTCCCTCCGAACGGCTGAACAGCCGGTCATTCGATTGGAGTTCGCGAGGTGTTCGCCCGCGCCCGCAGAACGTTCCGCGTGACCCGCCCGTCGGAGGGGGGTCAGGGGGCGCCGCCCGGCGTCCCGGTCGACCGGGGAGCGGGTGGGTCGGATGCGCGGCAGGATCGGAGCGGGGTTCGTCGGGCTGGTGCTGGCGGTCACCGGGCCCGCGGGGCTGACGGCGTGCGGGGACGAGGTCGCGGGGGGCGTGGCCCGGGTGTCGCCGGAAGCCGACGAGCGGGCGCGCCGGGTGGCGGAGGCGTGGGACGGGTCGGCCGCGGCGAGGGCGTGGCGGGCGGGCTACCACCCGATGGGCGAGGTGGAGCAGCCGCCGGCGGGTGGCTGGCGGTCGGCGGCGGACCGGCGGGCGTTCGACCTCGCCCACTTCGAGCTGCGGGGCGCGCTCTCCGCGAAGGTGCCGCCGGCCGGCGAGGTGCGGTGGCGCGACGGCCGCACGCTCGCGCCGGCGGCGCACAGCGCGCGTGCGGCGTACGACGCGCTCGACCGCACGGACGGCGACGGCATCCCGCACCTCACCGTGACCGGCGCGACCTTGGGCACGATGACGGTCGTCACGAGCCGCGGGCCCGCCACCGTCCCCGCGTGGCTGTTCACCCTCGACGGCTACGACGCCCCGCTCGCCCGCGCCGCCGTCGCGCCGTCGCCCCTGGCGAAGCCGCCGATCGGCCGTGCGCGGGGGCAGGACGCCGGCGGGATCGACGAGCTCCAGGGGCTGAAGGAGGTGGGCGACGGCGGCCGCTCGGTGACCGTCGGCGCGCACCACGGCGCCTGTGACGACGGGCCCGTCGTCCACGTGCGGGAGACCGGCGGCAGCGTCGTGCTCTCCGCGTCCGTGACCGGGCCGGCGGACGCGCTGTGCACGGCGGAGATGCTCGCGCAGGACGTGACCGTCCGCCTCGAACGCCCCCTGGCCGACCGGGTCCTCCTCGACGCCCTCACCGGCCGCCCCGTCCCCTTCGACGGCCGCGGGCCGCATGCGAGCTGGAGCGAGTGACCCGCACACCCTCCACAACGGACGGACCGTGCCCCTGAGTTCCCCGTCGGGCTGTGACATTCCGCCCCTCCCTCGGGCCTGTTCCCGACCCCCCGCGACCCCGCATACTCCTCGGCCGGGACGAAAGGGGCCGCAGGTGGCAGCGGGAACGTGGGACTTCGGGGACACGGAGGTGGGCCGCATCGGGTACGGGGCGATGCGGCTCACCGGGAACGGGATGCGGGGGAACTCCGACGGCCCGCCGGTCGACCGCGGCGCGGCGGTCCGGCTGCTGCACCAGGCGTTCGACGGGGGCGTGAACCACGTCGACACCGCCGCGTTCTACTTCTCGCCGCTGCGGTCCGCGAACGAGCTGGTCGGTCGGGCGCTGGCGTCCTGGCGCGGCGAGGTGGCCGTCGCGACGAAGGTCGGCCCGTCCCGGGACGCGGCCGGCGAATGGCAGGGGATGGCCCGGCCCGACCGGCTGCGCGGGCAGGTCGAGGAGAACCTGCGGCAGTTGGGACGGGACCACCTCGACCTCGTCTACCTGCGGTGCGTCGGCGCGGACACGCCATCCGTCGCCGAACACCTCGGCGTACTGGCCGCGTTGCGTGAGGAGGGCCTGATCCGGCACCTCGGGCTCTCGGCCGTCCGCCCGGAGCACGTCGTCGAGGCGCTCGGCGTCGCGCCGCTCGTCGCCGTCCAGAACGCGTACGGCCTCGACGAGCGGCGCGCCGACGCGAACGGGCTCATCGACCTCTGCGGGGCGCGCGGGCTCGCGTTCGTCCCCTTCTTCGCCATCTCCGGAACGCGCCGCGAGGCCGCCGCGACTGCGGAGACGGACGCGCGCGTCCGCGCCGTCGCCGCCGCGCACGACGCCACCCCCGCCCAGATCCGCCTCGCCTGGACCCTCCACCGCGCCCCCCACGTCCTCGCCATCCCCGGCACCCGCGACCCCGCCCACCTCGCACAGAACATCGCGGCAGCCTCGATCCGCCTCACCCCGGCAGAGCTCCAACTGCTGAACAGCCCTCCGACCGAGGCCTGACAGAGCGCGCCGACGCAGGCAGCATGTGGTCCGGTGATCGTGACAGCGCCCTACAGGCGCAGGCGCGCAAGCCCCCGCGCGACGGCATGCGAGGCCCCCGCGCATCGGGTAACCCACGCTCCGAGCGAGCCGCGCAGCGGCGGGACACCCCGGGCCAGGCGCGCAGCGCCGACCCCCCGCTCCCGCCCCCCGAACCGCGCAGCGGCAAAGCCCCACCTCCCGCACCCCCGCGCAGCGGCAGGCCACCCCGGGTTAGACGCCGCGCGCCGACCCCCCACCGGGCCCACCACGTGGCCCGCGTTCGTCGGGTCCACCGCGACGGGTTGACCTCGACCGCGGTCGAGGTCGGAGACTGCGTGCGGCAGCACGACGACGACCGGAGGACCGCACGTGACATCTGCACGCAGCACGTTCCGCATCGGCGGAGACCTTGAGGTGGGGCGGCTCGGCTTCGGCGCCATGCGGCTCGCTACGGAGCCGGCCCCGGCCCGCGCCGCGTCGGTCGCGGTGGCACGCCGTGCCGTCGAACTGGGCGTGACGCTGATCGACACGGCGTACCTGTACGGCGGCGGGGCGAACGAGGAGCTGCTCGTCGAGGCGCTGCACCCGTACCCCGCGGACCTGCTGGTCACCACCAAGGTGGGCGTCTCGCTGCCGCCGGGCGGCGAGTGGCGGCTCGACGGGCGGCCGGACGTGCTGCGTGCGCAGGTGGAGAACGCGCTGCGGCGGCTGCGCGTCGAGCGGATCGAACTGCTCCAGCTGCACCGCGTCGACCCGGACGTCCCGCTCGCGGACCAGGTCGGCGTCCTGCGCGAGCTGCGCGACGAGGGACTGATCGCCCGCGTCGGCCTCTCCGAGGTCGACGCGGCCCAGCTCGACGAGGCGCGGACTATCGTCGACATCGCGAGCGTCCAGAACCGCTACAGCGTGCTCGACCGGGAGCACGAGCCCGTCCTCGCCGCGTGCGAGGCCGCGGGAATCGCGTTCCTCCCCTGGCGGCCCGTCGCCTGGGGAGCCGCGGGCGACACCCCCGAACTCGCCGCCGTCGCCCGCGAGGTGGACGCCACCCCCACCCAACTCGCCCTCGCCTGGCTCCTCGCCCGCTCCCCCGTCCTCTGCCCCATCCCCGGCACCGCGAGCCTCCCCCACCTGGAGGAGAACGTCGCGGCCCAGCACGTCGAGTTGTCCGGAACGCAGCGCGAGCGCCTCGACGCGCTGGCGCCGCAGCACGGCAGCACCGTCGCCAGGTCGGCGAAGCCGTCGTCGTAGACGGCGCCCACCACCCGGTGCCGACCTCCGCGTCCGGTGCGCACGACGCCCCCGCGCACCGGAAGGTGGGCGGGGGCGGCGGGGGTGCTGCTACAGGAACGAGTTGATCTGGATCGTCTCGTCGCGGCCGGGGCCGACGCCGATCGCGGAGATCGGGGCGCCGGACATGGACTCCAGCGCCTTGACGTAGTCGCGCGCGTTCTTCGGCAGCTCGTCGAAGGTCTTCGCCTTGGTGATGTCCTCGGACCAGCCCGGGAGGTACTCGTAGATCGGCTTCGCGTGGTGGAAGTCGGTCTGGTTGTACGGGAGTTCCTCGACGCGCTTGCCGTCGATCTCGTAGGCGACGCAGACCGGGATCTGCTCCCACCCGGTGAGCACGTCGAGCTTGGTGAGGAAGAAGTCGGTGAGGCCGTTGACGCGGGTCGCGTAGCGCGCGATCGGCGCGTCGAACCAGCCGCAGCGCCGGTCGCGGCCGGTGGTGACCCCGCGCTCGCCGCCGATGCGCCGCAGCGCCTCGCCGTCCTCGTCGAACAGCTCGGTCGGGAACGGGCCCGCGCCGACGCGGGTGGTGTACGCCTTGAGGATGCCGATGACCCGGCTGATCTTCGTCGGGCCGACACCGGCCCCGGTGCAGGCCCCACCCGCGGTCGGGTTCGACGAGGTCACGAAGGGGTACGTGCCGTGGTCGACGTCGAGGAGCGTGCCCTGCCCGCCCTCGAAGAGGACGACCTTGCCTGCGTCGATCGCGTCGTTCAGGACGAGCGTGGTGTCCGCGACGTACGGCCGCAGCTTGTCCGCGAAGCCGAGCATCTCCTCGATGATCTGGCCGGCCTCGATCGCGCGCCGGTTGTAGAGCTTCGCGAGCAGCTGGTTCTTGCCGTCGAGGGCCGCCTCGACCTTCTGGGTGAGGATCGACTCGTCGTAGAGGTCCTGGACGCGGATGCCGACGCGGTTGATCTTGTCCGCGTAGGTCGGGCCGATGCCCCGCCCGGTGGTGCCGATCTTGCGCTTGCCGAGGAAGCGCTCGGACACCTTGTCCATGGTCACGTTGTACGGCGTGATCAGGTGCGCGTTACCGCTGAGCAGCAGCTTCGACGTGTCGATCCCGCGCTCTTCCAGTCCGCTCAGCTCGGAGAGCAGGACCGACGGGTCGACGACGACGCCGTTGCCGATGACCGGCGTACAGGTCGGCGAGAGGATGCCGGAAGGGAGGAGGTGCAGCGCGTACTTCTGGTCGCCGACGACGACCGTGTGGCCGGCGTTGTTGCCGCCCTGGTAGCGCACCACGTAGTCCACGGATCCACCGAGCAGGTCGGTGGCCTTTCCCTTGCCCTCATCCCCCCACTGAGCACCGAGCAGCACAAGTGCGGGCACAGGCGTACACCCCTTCCGGTTGGGGCATGCCAAGGTCGAAGGCCACTGGATTCGTGTTCGAAAACGTGCGGCCGCCCGACCCGGGTGCCCCGGAATAGACGAAGCCCCTGGCGCAATAGCGCAAGGGGCTCTTGCACAAAGATGCTACCCGAGGAAGGACCGACGTGTCGGCTGCCGACCAGCTCCTTGTGGTCATCGACCCGGTAGCCCGCCGTGTGGACGGCGAGTCCGTGCGGATCGCGAAGGACGTCCTGTGCGCCGGTGCGCAGGTCAGGGTGTGCGTCCCCGACGGCCCCGAGGAATTCGTACGCGCGCTCGGGAAACGGGGCTCGCGGCGGCTCGTCGTGGTCGGTGACGACCGGGCGCTGGTGCGCGCGGTGAGCCTCCTGCACCGCGAGCGCGATCTCGCCGGCGCACCGCTCGCGCTCGTCCCCGTCGGCCCGGCGACCGCCCTCTCGGGCGCGCTCGGCGTGCCCCCCGGCACCGTCGCCGCGGCGCGCTCGGCCCTGGAGGGCGCGCCGCGCGTCCTCGACCTGCTCGCCGACGACAGCGACGGCGTCGTCCTCGGCTCCCTGCGCGTCCCGGACGCGCTCGCCGTGCGGCGCACCCGCTGGTCGCTGCGGGCGTGCCTCGCGCACACCCCGGCGCCGGAGACCCGGCTGCGGGTCGAGGCCGACGGCGAGCTGCTGTGCGACCTCGACGGGGCCGTCCGCGCCGTCCTGCTCGCCCCGGCCGACGGCGCGGCCCGCGTCGCCGTCCAGCCGGCGGGCGGCGGCCCCGTACGGCAGCGGGCCGCGCGGACGGTCACCGTCTCCGGGCCCGACTTCCGCTACCGCGCCGACGCGGTGGTGACGGGCCCGGTCCGCAAGCGGACGTGGACGGTGCTGCCGGGCGCGTGGTCGCTGGCGCTGCCGTCGTGAGGTGAGGGGAGTCGGATCGGATCGCACCGGTCCGCCGGGCCGCGGATTGCGGATTGCGGAACCTCGCTGACCGCAAGCCCTCCTACCGTCACCGGCATGAAGATTCTCGTCACCGGGGCCACCGGGACCGTAGGCAGCCAGGTCGTCACCGAGCTCCTCGCGCGCGGCGCGAGCGTCCGCGCGCTGACCCGTGATCCCGCGAAGGCCGACCTCCCGCCGGAGGTGGAGGTCGTCCGCGGGGACCTCACCGACCCCGCGACCCTGACCGGGGTGTTCGACGGCGTCTCCGGCGTCCACCTCATCACCTTCGGCGGGGAGTACTTCGCGCCGCTGACCACCGGGCCCGAGATCGTCGCGCTGGCCGAACGGGCCGGCGTCCGGCGGGTCACCGTCCTGTCCGGCGGCGGCCCGACGCCGTTGCAGGACGCGGTCCAGGCGAGCACGGGGCTCGACTGGACGGTCGTCATGCCCGTCGAGTTCATGGGCAACGCGGCCGAGTGGGCCCCGGGCGTCCGGGACGCCGACCAGGTCCGCGAGCCGTTCACCGACCGGCTCAGCGCGATGGTCCACGAGCGCGACATCGGCGCGGTCGCCGCGGTCGCGCTCACCGAGGACGGCCACGGCGGGCAGTCGTTCCTCCTGACCGGCCCCGAGGTGCTCACCCTCCGGGACAAGGTCGACGCCATCGCCGCCGCGCGGGGGCGGGCCGTCGAACTCGTCGAGCTGACCGAGGCGGAGGCGGTCGCCGAGTGGCGGGCGAACGGGCTCCCCGAGGACACCGTCGAGTTCCTGATCCACGTCTACGGCGACACGCCCGTCGAGGGCCGCACGGTCAGCGGCGTGGTCGAGAAGATCACCGGCCGGCCCGGGCGGACCTTCGCGCAGTGGGCGCGGGAGCACGCGGAGGAGTTCCGCGCGCGGGGCCAGGGGGTGTCCTAGAGCTCGACCTTCAGCGAGCGCAGGCCGCGGATCACGAAGCCGCCCGCCCACTCCGGCTCCTCCGCGAGCCGGAGGGTGGGGGCGCGGGTCAGCAACTCCGCGAAGGAGGTTCGTAGTTCGAGGCGGGCGAGGGGTGCGCCCAGGCAGTAGTGGAGGCCCGCGCCGAGGCTGAGGTGGGGGTTGTCGGCGCGGGCGAGGTCGAGGGCGTCGGGGTCCGCGAAGACGGCGGGGTCGCGGTTGGCGCTGCCGAAGAGGAGGGCGACCTCCGCGCCGCGGGGGATGCGGACGCCGTCGATCTCGATGTCGTCGAGGACCCAGCGTTCGAAGAGCTGGAGCGGGGTGTCGTACCGCATCAGCTCCTCCACGGCCGTGGGCAGCAGGTCGGGACGGGCGCGCAGCAGCGCGAGCTGCTCGGGGTGGCGGAAGAGGGTGCGCCAGCCGCCGGCGGTGCTGTTGACGGTGGCCTCGTGGCCCGCGTTCAGCAGCAGGACGCAGGTGGAGACCATCTCCTGCTCGGTCAGCCGCGACTCCCCGTCGTGCGCGGCGATCAGCGCGCTGACGAGGTCGTCCCCGGGGGCCGCGCGGCGCGCCGCGATCAGCTCGCGCAGGTACGCGGAGAACTCCACCGACGCGCGGACGGCCCGCGCGGCGGTGTCCTCGCCCGGCCGCAGCTCGTACATCCCGCAGATGTCCGCGGACCACGGGCGCAGGAGGGGGCGGTCCGCGGCCGGGATGCCGAGCATCTCGGCGATGACGGCGACGGGGAGGGGTTCGGCGACGTCCCGCAGGAGGTCGCCGCCGCCGTTCTCGATCAGCCCGTCGACCAGCTCCGCCGCGATGCGCCGCACGACGGGTTCGAGCCGCGCGACCGTCCGCGGCGTGAACGCCTTCGAGACGAGGCGGCGCAGGCGGGTGTGGTCCGGGGGTTCGAGGTCGAGCAGGCCGTGGTCGTTCAGCGTCGTGAACGGTTCGTGCGCCGCGGGGGGCGGGGTGCGGCCGAACTCCTCGTGCGTGAACCGGTGCAGGTAGGTCCGGCCCAGCCGGCGGTCGCGCAGCAGCGCGGAGACGTCGGCGTGGTGCGGGACGAGGTACTGGTTGCTGCGTGCGAACCAGTGCACCCGGCCCGCCTCCCGCAGGCGCGCGTACACGGGATACGGATCCGCGACGAACGCGGGCGACCACGGATCGAACTCGGCGGGGGCGGCGGCGACGTCCATCCCGGGACGCTAGCCCGTCCCGCCCGCCCTGACCAGGCCAGAAGCCTCCGCACCTCCTCGGGCAGGGGCTCCCGCTTCCGGGGGCTGCGCCCCGCCAACCGCCGTTCGCGGCTCCACCGCGTGTGCGTGGGCTGCGCCCGCGCGGCCTCAAACGCCGGCGGGTTAAGGAGAAAGGGGGGCTTGCTGTGGGCAATCGTGCCGCAGGGCGAGTGGGGTCTCCCCTGCTCGAGCGAAGCCGAGAGCTCGGGGAAGGGTGGGCACAGCCCACAGTGCCGAGCGCCGCGACCGTTTGCGCCCGCCCCGGTCGGCCTCCCGCGGCGAAGCCGCGCAACCGGCCGCAGGCCGGAGGGGGGCCGGGGCTTACCCCGGGGTGACCAACCGCGCCTCGTAGGCGAAGACCGCCGCCTGCGTCCGGTCGCGCAACCCCAGCTTCACCAGGATCCGGGAGACGTGCGTCTTGACCGTCGACTCGGCGACGACGAGATGGGACGCGATCTCGCCGTTGGAGAGGCCCTGCGCGATGAGGACGAGGACCTCCGTCTCCCGCTCGGTGAGCTCGCCGACCTGCGCCTGGGCGGGCGGCTTGAGCTGACCGCTCTCCAGTTTGGAGGCTGCATCATTCGAAAACGTCGCGATCAGCCGCTTGGTGATCGCCGGGGCGAGCAGCGCCTCGCCGTCGGCGACGACGCGGACCCCCTCGGCGAGCTGCCGCGCTGACGCGTCCTTGAGGAGGAAGCCGGACGCACCGGCCCGAAGCGCCTGGTAGACGTACTCGTCGAGGTCGAACGTCGTGAGGACGAGCACCTTCGCGGACGCGTCCGCCGCGACGATCTCCCGCGTCGCGTCGATGCCGTTCATCTCCGGCATCCGGATGTCCATGAGGACGACGTCGGGGCGGAGCGCGGCGACCTGCCGGACCGCCTCGCGCCCGTTGACCGCCTCGCCGACGACCTCGATGCCGGGCATCGCGTTGAGCAGGACGCCGAAGCCCTCGCGGACCATGGCCTGGTCGTCGACGACGAGCACGCGGATCGTCATGCCCCCTCCCCCGGCAGCGTCTCGCGGACGACGGGGAGGAAGACGGCGACCTCGTAGCCCCCGTCGGGGGCCGGCTCCGCGGTCATCTCACCGCCGAGCATCGCGACCCGCTCCCGCATCCCGGTGATGCCGTGCCCGGAGCCGGGCGAGGGCTTGACCAGGGTGGACGGCGGGATCGGGTCGTTGACGATCCGCAGCCCGATGCCGCCGAGGACGTACCCCAGCTCGACCCGCGCCGCCGCGCCGGGCGCGTGGCGCAGGGTGTTCGACAGCGCCTCCTGCACGATCCGGTACGCCGACAGCTCGACCCCCTGCGGCAGCTCCCGCACCGCCCCGGTGACCGCGAGCTGGACGTCGAGCCCCGCCTCGCGGACGTTCGCGAGCAGGTGCGGCAGGTCGGCGAGGACGGGCTGCGGCGCGTCCGGCGCCTCGTAGTCCTCCGCGCGGACGACCCCGAGCACCCGCCGCAGCTCCGTCAGCGCGGCGACCGCGTTCTCCCGGATCGTCGCGAACGCCTGCTCCAGCTCCGGCGGCGGGTTCTCCACCCGGTAGGGCGCGGCCTCGGCCTGGATGGCGACGACGGACATGTGGTGCGCGACGACGTCGTGCAGCTCCCGGGCGATCGTCGTCCGCTCCTCCAGGAGCGTGCGCCGGTCCCGCTCGACGGCGGTGACGGTCCGCTGCGCGGTGACCTCGCGCTGGGCGTCGCGGCGGATGTGCCAGACGGTGGTGAGGAGGAGGGCGACGCCGGAGAGGAAGAGGACCACCGTAGTAGAGGATCCGTAGGTGCCACCCAACCCCTCGGCGAGCACCGAGTACAGCAGGGTCAGCATCCACATCCATCCGGCGACCCGGGGGCGGCAGCGCAGGGCCACGACGGTCACCACCACGAGGTGACCGATGAGCGGGGCCGGGGGCCAGGGCCAGTTGTAGCCGTAGCTGTCGGCGAGCGCCACGACCGGGGTGGCGGCAAGCGACAACCACCAGGCCGCCACGGGCCGGATCAGCGTCAGGAGCACCGCCGCGGGGGGCAGCAGCGGAACGAACGGCGCCGGCAGTCCGTACGCGTCACCGGCCACCGCACCGACGTACAGCGTGAACAGCGCCAGCCCCACCACGACCGCGTGCGGCGTCCACGCCGCGTACTCCCGCAGCCCCGCCGGCAACCGACTGGCCAGCGGTCCGTCCGTCACCATCCGCGGCAGCGGCCGGTACGCGAACGCGTGTCTGAAGAGGTCCTCGCGCAGCCCGCTCGTCGCGGACGCCACAAACTGCGCCTCGGGGCTGCGGCGGGACCTGCCGGGGCCCTGCTGGGGGATGTGCGTCGTCTCGGTCACGCGTTCCACGGTAAGCGGGCCCCCGCCCCCGGTCGTCAGCCCCGAGACGGGTCCGCGCCCGTCCCCCGCAGGTACTACGAACCCCTGGTCAGTACGCCAGCTGCTCGATCTCCTCGACGGCCGCCGCGCACGCGTCCGCCGAGGGGTCGATGAGCCCGAAGTGCCCCACGCCGGTGAGGAGCGTCAGCCCGACGACCTCGCCGGCCTTCGCCGCCGCGGCGACGTAGGACTCGGCCACGTCGGGCGTGACGACGTCGTCCGCTCGGCCCTGGACGACGGTGGTCGCGATGCCGGTCGGGACCAGCGCGGCGGGGTCGGCGTACGGGCGGCGGGCGTCGAAGGAGGCGTCGCCGCCGAGGAACTGCAGCACGCCGTCGCCGCAGAGCCCCAGCTCGCGGGCGAGCGCGAGGTCGGCGAGCGGGGCGAGGGCGACGACGCCCCGCAGTGCGGGGACGCGCGGCGTGCGCCAGGGGGCGTCGGCCGGGAGCTCGTGCCGGGCCGCCGCCCACAGGGCGAGCTGGCCGCCCGCGGAGTGGCCGGTCAGGACGGTGCGGCGGGGGTCGGCGGCCGGCAGGTGCGCCGCGACGAGCCCCGGCAGCGCGTCCATCGCCGCGGCCACGTCGTCGAACGTCTCGGGCCAGCGGCCCGCCGTCCCCTCCTCGTCCCCGCCCCTGCGGTACTCCACGCTCGCCACCGCGAACCCCCGGCGCGCGAGGTGCGCGGCGAACGGGCTGAGGTGGCGGCGGTCGTACGCCGCCCGCCACACCCCGCCGTGGAACGCGACCACCAGCGGCGCGAGCGGGGCCGTCCCCGCCGGGGCGTAGAAGTCGATCACCTGGTCGGGGTGCGCGCCGTAGGCGGCGGAGGCGTCCGGGGTGACGGGGGGCAGGGCGAGCACGGCGTCGTCACTCATGCGGGAGTCGTCTCCTGGTCGCGGCGGGTGGGCCCGTTCGCGGGGACGGTACCAGCCGGTCCTGACCGGCCCGCCGGGACCGCCGCCGATTCAGCCCGCCGCGCTGCGCGCCGCGTCCCGCGGCTCGGCCGGGCCGGGGACCGGAGCCGCGGCCGGGGGCACGGGGCGTTCGATCATGCCGATGACCACGCCGGCGACGATCACGACCCCGCCCGCGGCCTGCGCGAGGGTGACGGACTCGCCGTTGATCAGCACCGCGCCGAGAACGCCGAAGACCGGGACGAGGTTGAGGATGCTGACGGCGACGCTCGACGGCATGCGGCGCAGGCCGTAGTTGTAGAGGAGGAAGCCGCCGACGGAGCAGGCGACGGCGAGGTGGACGAGCAGCGAGGCCGCCTCCGCGTCCGGCACCCGCCACTCCCCGGCCTCGACCAGCGAGGCGAGCAGGAAGCCGGCCGCGCCCGCCACCGTCTGGTGGTACGTCACGCCGAGCGCGTCCTGCCCCTCGCTCGCCCGCTTGCCCAGCACGTTGTACCCCGCCCACGCCAGCCCGCCGAGCAGCAGCAGGACGTCTCCGGTCCACCGGGAACTGCCGCCCACCTCGGCCCCGTTGCGCACCACGAGGAACGCGCCGAGCGCCGCGAGCAGCACCCCGGCGTCCTCACCGGCAACGACGACTTCCTCGTCCACGTCGCCGTCCGCGACGCCGACCACCTCCACGCCGTCGTCCTCGACGAACTGACGAAGCGCCGAGAACTGGCGGACGTACGGACCTCAGTGATCTACGCCCACCGCCGCAAACGCGTGGTGGACCCGGCCTGAGTGATCCCGATCAACCCGATCGACCGGCCGGCGCGCGGAGGCGCGAGAACACCAGCCCGGCCGGTGTGCGGAAGCCCAAGAGCACCAGCCCGGCCGGTGTGCGGGGGCCAAAAGAATCAGCCCGGCCGGCGCTTGAGGCCGGAGGGCGCAGCCCGACGTGGGGTGCAGGGGCGGAGCCCCGCCCGGGGTTCGGGGGCGAAGCCCCGGCCGGCCGGCGGGACCGTCCTGGGCGAGCGGTACGATCCGCGGGCACATCCGGCCCCCTCGGGGTCTGCGCGTCCTGTGGGGGGATCTCTCGATGACGTTCCGGCTGCGCGCCGCGCGCGCACTGCTACTCCTGGGCGGGTTCTACGCGCTGGGCGCCGCACTGCTGACGGCCATGGCGCTGCTCGACCGGCTGCTGGTCTCCGCGGTGCTGACCGAGGAGGCGCCGGGAGGGCGGGCGTTCCTCTACGGCGTGATCGTCTTCGCCACGCTCCTCATGACCGCGGTGATCGTGCGCGGCATGCTCGTCTCCCTGCGCTCCGCACCGCTGCCCCCACTCCCGCACGCGCTGGCCGTCGCCCCGGAGGACCACCCCGCCCTCTGGGCCGAGGTGCGCGCCGCCGCGGAGGCGACAGGGCAGCGCCCGCCCGACGAGCTGCACCTCGTCGACGAGGTCAACGCGGGCGTCGCGGAGCAGAGGCGGTTCCTCGGGCTGGTCCCGGGCCGCCGCCGGATGGTCCTCGGGCTGCCGCTGGTCGCCGGACTCACCGTCCCGCAGCTCCGCGCCGTCCTGGCCCACGAGTTCGGGCACTACGGCAACCGCGACACCCGCGTCGGCGGCCTCACGATGCGCGGCCGGAGCGCCGTCCTGCACACGGTGGAGGTCTTCGAGCGCGGCGGCTCCTGGCTGCACCACGCGATCGGCGGACTGTACGTCGGCTACGCCCGGTTCTTCCTGCGGGTCTCGCAGTCCGTGGCCCGCGAGCAGGAACTCGCCGCGGACCTGACCGCCGCGCGCCACGCGGGGCGCGACGCGACGGCCTCCGCGCTGCGCGCCCTGCCCGTGCTGGACGCCGCGCACGACCACTACCTGGAGACGTACGCCGCGCTCGGCGGGCCCGCGGGCGCGCTGCCGCCGCCCGGCGAGGTGCTCGGCGGCTTCCGGCGGCTGCTCGCCGCCCGCCCCGGTGACCGGCTCACCGCCCTCTCCGCGGGCCACCGCCCGCCCCCGCCGCACCCCCACGACTCGCACCCGCCGATCGCGGAGCGCGCCGCCCGCGTCGAGGCCCTCCCGGCGGACGACCGCTCCCCCGACACCACCCCCGCCCTCACCCTGCTCCGCGACGCGGACCACGCCTTCCTCGTGCTCGAGGAGCGCACCCTGCCCGCACCCCTGACCCAGGCGCCCCGCCTGAGCTGGGACGAGCTCGTGACCGCGCGGGCGGCGGCCGACGCCGAGACCTGGTCCCGCCCCCTCCGGGTCGCCGTGGCCCGAGCGGCAGCGACCGGTCGGATCGACGACGACCACCTGCCCGGCCTGGAGGACGTCCTCGACGCGTTCGACCGCGGGCTGCTGTGGCCCTCGGTCGCCGACCACATGCCCAGACCGCTCGCGGCCGAGCGGCTGACCGGCGCGTCCGCCCGCGCCTTCCTCCGCCCCCGCCTCTTCGACGCCCTCGCCGGCCTGGTCCACCTCCGCCTCCTGGCCGCCGGCCGCGCCACCCCGGACATCGCCTGGTCGGGCGCGCCCGGGCTCCTGCTCCCGCCGTCGTGGGAGGCCGGCATGGACGACGCGATCGACGCCGCCCTCGCGGACGCGCCGGACACGACCGCCCTCCGCGCGCTGCTCGCGGCCGACGCGCACGGGACGCGGCCGGCCGGCGTGTGACGTCCCACGTCGGCCGGGTCACCGGTGGACTCAGCCCAGCGCCCGCGCCAGTTCGCGTGCCGCGCGGAGGACGTCCGCGAAGGAGACGTAGAGCGGGGTGAAGCCGAAGCGGAGGATGTCGGGGGCCCGGTAGTCGCCGACGACGCCGCGGTCGATGAGCACGGACATGACCGCGTCCGCGTCGTCGCAGCGGAGCGCGATCTGACTGCCGCGCTCGGCGTGCGGGAGGGGGGTGACCACCGAGACCCGCCCGGACGGCACGTACTCCGCGACGCACTCCAGGAAGAAGTCGGTCAGCGCGAGGGACTTCGCCCGGACCGCGTCCAGGGAGACGCCCTCCCAGACCCCGAGCGCCGCCTCCAGCGCGGCCATGGACAGGATGTCGGGCGTCCCGACCCGCCCCCGCACCGCGCCCTCGCCCGGCGTGTAGCCCGACGTCATGCCGAAGGGCTCGGCGTGCGAGTTCCACCCCGGCAGCGGGGAGTCGAACGCGGCCTGGTGCCGCTCCGCGATGTAGAGGTACGCGGGCGACCCCGGCCCGCCGTTGAGGTACTTGTACGTGCACCCGACCGCGAGGTCGACCCGGTGCGCGTCGAGCCCCACCGGCAGCGCGCCCGCGCTGTGGCACAGGTCCCAGACGCTGACGCCCCCCGCCGCCCGCACCGCCGCGGTCGCGCCCGGCAGGTCGTACAGCCGCCCGGTGCGGTAGTCGACGTGGTTGAGCAGGGCGACCGCCGTCCGCGGGCCGACCGCGTCGGCGATCCGCAGCGGGTCGACGGGGACGACCCGCGTCCCGGTCAGCCGCGCGGCGGACTCGGCGATGTAGCCGTCGGTGGGGAAGGTGCCGGCGTCGACGAGGATCTCGTCGCGCTCGGAACCCGCGTCGCCCGCGCGCGCGAGGCGCACCCCCGCGACGAGGGCCTTGAAGATGTTCACGCTCGTGGAGTCGCCGACGACGACCTGCCCCGGCGCCGCCCCGACCAGCGGCGCGACCAGGTCGCCGACCCGCTCCGGCGCGGTCCACCAGCCGCTCTCGCCCCAGGACCGGATCCGCAGCCGCCCCCACTCGCGGGTGACGACGTCGTCGAGCCGCTCGGCGACGCCCTGCGGGAGCGCGCCGAGGGAGTTGCCGTCGAGGTAGACGGAGTCGTCGAGGACGAACCTGCCGCGCTCCTTGGCCAGCTCGTCGCGGGCGTCGAGCAGCTCCGCCCGCTCGTCAAGACGCTCAGACATGGGACCTCGCCGTCCACAGCTCGGGGAACACGGTGTTGCGGGCCCGCTTCTCCAGCCAGGCGACCCCGGCGGAGCCGCCGGTGCCGGTCTTGGAGCCCATCGCCCGCCGGGTGGCGGTCAGGTGGTCGGTGCGCCATCGCCCGACCAGCTCGGCGACGTCGGTGAGGACCTCGCCGAGCCGCACCAGCTCGGCGTCCTGCTCACCCGCGTACAGGTCGGCCCACACGGCCTCGACCTCGGCCGACGGCTCGTACTTCCGCGTCAGGTCGCGGGTCAGGACGGCGTCGGGCACCGCGTAGCCGCGGCGGGCGAGGAGCCGCAGCACCTCGTCGTAGAGGCTCGGCTCGTGCAGCGCCTTCTCCAGTTCGGCGTGGACGCGCGGCGCGCCCCGGTGCGGGACGAGCATCGACGCGGACTTGTCGCCGAGCAGGAACTCCATCCGCCGGTACATCGCGGACTGGAACCCGGAGCCCTCGCCGAGGGCGCCGCGGTAGGAGTTGAACTGGGCGGGGGTGAGCCCCGACAGCGGCCGCCAGGACGCGTTCAGCGCCTCCAGCTCCCGCAGCGACCGCTTCAGCGCGTCGCGCGCGACGGTCAGGTCGTCCCGCCGGAGCGCGTCGGCCGCGGTCTCCCACTCGTGGACGATGACCGTGAACCACAGTTCCATGACCTGCGTGGTGACGAGGAAGACCATCTCGCCGGGGTCGTCGGAGCGGAGCTCCTGGAGGTGGGTGAGGACGTCCGCCCGGACGTAGTCCTCGTACGGGGTCGTCCCCGCGAAATCAAGGTTCGGCGTATCCACATCGCGGGACATCGCTGGCTCCTGCTCATGTGCTCCGGGTAGCGGTCCGCCCCTGCCGTTACCGACACGGGGGCCCCGGTCCCCTCCGCAGCATCATGCGTGACCTGCGGACGTCCGGCAAGCCCCGCCCGGAGGCCCCCCGCCGGGCCCGCCGGAGGGCCGGGGAGCGGGTGACAGACTGGGGCCATGAACCTTCACGAGAACCTGCTCGGCGGCCCGCCGCCCACCCTCCTGCCGGAGAACGAGGAGGCCGCCCGGCTGGTCGAGGCCGGGTCCGCGACCCCCGCCGAGATCGCCGCCGCCCACCCGACGTTCTCCCTCGCCTGGGCCCTGCTCGCCGAGGACGCCTTCGCCGGCGGCCGCACCGTGGAGGCCTACGCCTACGCCCGCACCGGCTACCACCGCGGCCTCGACGCCCTGCGCCGCTCGGGCTGGAAGGGCCACGGCCCGATCCCCTACGACCACGTCCCCAACCGCGGCTTCCTGCGCTGCCTGGCCGTGCTCGCCAAGGCCGCCGGCGCCATCGAGGAGACGGCGGAGGCCGAGCGCTGCCGGCAGTTCCTGAAGGACAGCAGCGAAGAGGCGTACGCGGCCCTCGCGGGCTGAACGCCCCTCCGCCCCAGGTCGGCGGCGGCTCACCTGGTCCCGAGCCGCCGCACCGACCGCACCAGCGCGTCTGCGCCCGCCGCCGCCTTCGCCCGCGGGCAGCCGACGTTCAGCCGGACGATCCCCTCCGCGCCGTACGTCCCCCCGGGCATGATCGCGACCTTCTCGCGGTGCACGAGGTCGTGCTGGAGCGGGGCGTCCTCCGTGACACCGAGCGGGCGCAGGTCGATCCAGGCCAGGTAGCCGGCCTCCGGGGGCCGCCAGCCCAGATCCGGGAAGTCCGCCGCGAGCACGTCGGCGACGAGGCGCAGGTTGCCCAGGACGTACTCCCGCAGCGCCGACAGCCAGGGCGCGCCCCCGCGGTAGGCGGCGATGTGCGCGGTCAGCGAGAGGACGGCCGGTGAGGCGAGCCCCTCACCGGTCCACATCCGGCGCAGGAACTCCGCGCGGTCGGCCGGGTCGCTCAGGATCCCGTAGCTGCCGGTCAGCGCGGGGAAGTTGAACGACTTCGACGCGGAGGTCACCAGCGCCCAGCGGCCGCCCTCGGGAGCGGCCATCATCCACGGCACATGAGGGTGGCCGGGGTGCGCGAGGTCCGCGTGGATCTCGTCGCTGATGACGGGGACGCCGTGCCGGGCCGCGATCGCGCCGATCGCCGCGAGCTCGGCGGCCGTCCACACCGTGCCGGTGGGGTTGTGCGGGGAGCACAGGATCAGCACCTTGGTGGCGGGCCGCGACAGCTCGCGGTCCAGGGCGTCGAGGCCCACCCGGTCGCCGCCGCCCCGTCCCGTGAGGCCGGGTCCGAGCGGGATGCGGCGCAGCTCGCGCCCGAGCCCGTCGACGCACTTGCGGAAGCCGTCGTAGGTCGGCGTGTGCACCGCGACGCCGTCGCCGGGCTCCGTCCACATCTGGACCAGCTGGGAGACCTGGCTGAGGACGGAGGGCGCGTAGACGACGGTGGCGGGGTCCACGACCGCCCCGTCGAACTGCTGGGAGAACCAGTCGCGGACGGCGTGCAGGAAGTCGTCGTGCATCCAGTCGCTGTAGCCGAAGACCCCGTGGCCGAGCCGCTCGGCCAGCGCGTCCCGGATGACGGGGGCGACGGGGAAGTCCATGTCGGAGATGGTGAACGGCAGCAGGTCCGCGACGGGGAAGCGGTCCGCCAGGCCGTCCCACTGCACCGACCAGGTGCCGCGGCGGTCCACGGGGGTGTCGAAGTCGAAGTCCGTCCCGGTGCCGTGAGTCATGGCCCCATCGAACACGACAGCGGCCCGGCACACCCGTCGGGGTGCGCCGGGCCGGAGTCCGGTACGCGATGTTTCACGTGAAACACGCGGCTGGTGGTGCCGGCCGATGTTTCACGTGAAACATCGGCTACGGCCGCGCAGTGGTGCCGTCGCAAGGCCGTGCGGCCGGGGGCCGCGGAGCCCTACTTCAGGCGGGTGCCGGTCGAGCGCAGGTTGGCGCACGCCTCGGTGACGCGCACGGCCATGCCGGCCTCGGCGGCCTTGCCCCAGGTACGGGGGTCGTACTTCGACTTCACGCCGACCTCGCCGTCGACCTTCAGGACCGCGTCGTAGTTGCGGAACATGTGGTCCGCGACCGGGCGGGTGAAGGCGTACTGGGTGTCGGTGTCGAGGTTCATCTTCACGACGCCGTTCTCCAGCGCGGTGGCGATCTCCTCGGCGGTCGAGCCCGAGCCGCCGTGGAAGACGAAGTCGAACGGGGAGGCCTTGCCGAACTTCGCGGCGACGCCCTCCTGCAGGTCCTTCAGCAGCTCCGGGCGGAGCACGACGTTGCCCGGCTTGTACACGCCGTGCACGTTGCCGAACGAGGCGGCCAGCAGGTAGCGGCCCTTCTCGCCCAGGCCGAGCGCCTCGGCGGTGCGGATCGCGTCCTCGACGGTGGTGTACAGCTCGTCGTTGATCTCGTGGCTGACGCCGTCCTCCTCGCCGCCGGTCGGGGTGATCTCGACCTCGAGGATGATCTTCGCGGCGGCGGCCTTGGCGAGCAGCTCCTGGCCGATCGCCAGGTTGTCGGCCAGGGTCTCGGCGGAGCCGTCCCACATGTGCGACTGGAAGAGCGGGTTCAGACCGCGGGCGACGCGCTCGGCGGAGACGTCGAGCAGCGGGCGGACGTAGCCGTCCAGCTTGTCCTTGGGGCAGTGGTCGGTGTGCAGGGCGACGGTGATGTCGTGCTTCGCCGCGACGACGTGCGCGAACTCGGCGAGCGCGACCGCGCCGGTGACCATGTCCTTGTTGTGCTGGCCGCCGAGGAACTCCGCGCCACCGGTGGAGATCTGGACGATGCCGTCGCTCTCGGCCTCCGCGAAGCCGCGCAGCGCGGCGTGCAGGGTCTGGGTCGAGGTCACGTTGATGGCGGGGTAGGCGAACTTGCCCGCCTTCGCCCGGTCCAGCATCTCGGCGTAGGCCTCGGGAGTCGCGATCGGCATTTCCGCTCCTTGTGATGTGCGGTGAGTGGTGGTGCGTGGGCGGGGCGTGGCCCTGACCAGGCCCTGACCTCGGGGGACGGGCCCCCGGCGACTTCATCGTCGGGCCCATCTTCCCAGACCCGGGCCAAAGCTCCACCCCGGGGTTTGCCCCGCCCTCACACCGGCCGCGCGGGTCTAGGCGAGGCCGAGGTCGTCCTTCGTGTACGCGTACAGGTACGGGACGGCGGCCTTCTCCGCGAGCACCGCGTCGGCTCCGGTCGCCCGGTCCACGATCGTCGCCACCGCGACGACCTCCGCGCCGGCCGCGCGCGCGGCCTCCACGGCGGTCAGCGGGGACGAGCCGGTCGTCGTCGTGTCCTCGACGATCAGCACTCGGCGGCCCTTGATGTCCGGGCCCTCGATCTGCCGCTGCATGCCGTGCATCTTCGCCGCCTTGCGGACCACGAACGCGTCCAGGCGCGTGCCGCGGGCGTGTGAGGCGTGCAGCATCGCGTCCGCGATGGGGTCGGCGCCCAGGGTGAGGCCGCCGACCGCGTCGTACTCCAGCTCCGCGGTCAGGTCCAGCATCACCTCGCCGACCAGGGGGGCGGCGGTGCCGTCCAACGTGATCCGGCGGAGGTCGATGTAGTAGTCGGCCTCCTTGCCGGACGACAGGGTGACCTTGCCGTGGACGACGGCCTTCTCCTTGATGTGCGTCAGCAGCTCGGCGCGGGTGTTCTTCTCGTCGCTCATGCCCCCGAGCTTAGAGTCTGCCCCCCCCGGCCTTGAGCAGCCGGCAACGCGCCCTCCCGCCTCCCCCGCGGTCAGCGGCCCCCGCCCGGTGGCCTCAAACGCCGGCCGGGCTGAGTTCCTTGCCGCCCGCGACGGCGTGCTGCCGGTTTTCGCGGCTCCGCCGCGGATGCACGGCCCCGACCCGGTGGCCTCAAACGCCGGCCGGGCTAAAAGTCTTTGTCGGCCGGGCTGAAGGTCGTTGCCGGCCGGGCTGAGTTCCTGCCCCGCGCGGCGACATGCTGCGGTTTTCGCGGCTCCGCCGCGGATACCGGCCTCCGCCCGGTGGCCTCAAACGCCGGCCGGGCTAGAGGTCTTCACCGGCCGGGCTGAGGATTTTTGCCGGCCGGGCTGGGTTCGCGGGCCACGCCCTTCCGGTTACCCGAGTCGTCGCCACGTCCAGGTGGTCTCGATCTCCAGCGGGTCCACCGGGGTGACCAGGCGGGGCGCTGTGTTCAGGCCGTTCGGGGGGCCGGACTGGGGCTCGACGCAGATCGCCTCCGCCTGCTCGTCGTAGACGACGACCCAGGGGGTGCGGCTGGTGATGCGGAGGGAGAGGCGTTCGGGCCAGGTGAGGGTCGCGTCGACGCCGTCCGGCATGCCGAAGCAGTCGTCCCACGGCCCGGGGGACGGGGCGACGCGGCGGCCCGTCGGGAGGTGGTCCGCGCCGCGCTCCTCCTGCCACGCGGGCTCGAAGTCGAGCCGCACGGGCTCCCCGCCGTCACCGAGGTCCCGCAGGAACCACGGGTGCCAGCCCGCCTGCGCGGGGAACGAGTCGCCGTACGTCTCCACGCCGAACGCCAGCGTCAGGGACTCGTCTGTCAGCGCGAACGTCTGCGTCACCCGGCCCGGGTACGGCCACGGCTCAACCAGGTCGTACGTGAACGCCGCGGTCCCCTCCGTCACCCGCGCCGCCTTCCACACCACGTCCCGCCCCGTCCCGTGCATCGCGTGCGGCGCCGCACTCGCCGACACCGGCAGCCGGTGCACCGTCCCCCCGTTCCGGAACTCCGCGTTCTCCGTCCGCCCGCACCACGGCACCATCGGAAAACACCCGAACTTCGGCCCCTGCCGCAGGAGTTCCCTGCCGTCGATCCGCAGACCTCCGATCCGGCAGCCGAGGTCCGGCAGGATCGTCAGCTCGACGCCGTCGGCGGACAGGACAGTGGTGGTCGTCTCGTCAGTCGTCACAGGGCCCACGATAGGCGGCGCACCCGCCCGGCGTTCGGGACGTACGACGCGGCCCCGGTGGAGTGCGGACTCCGGTGCGCCGAGACCAGGGCATCTGCGGCACCGCGCCGAACGAAGCTGCGGCGGCGTGCCGATGGAACCTGGGGGCGGTGTGCCGATGGAACCTGCGGCACCCAACGGAACGAAGCAGCGGCGCCGAACCGGAGGAGCCTGGGGCCCCGAGCCCAACGAACCTGCGGCCCGCAGCCGAAGATCCCAGCCCAGCCGGCAAAAACCTTCAGCCCGGCCGGCGCCTGAGGCCGCGCGGCCGGAGGTCGTGCACGCGCGGCGCAGCCGCGAAATCCGCAGCACACCGGCCCGAGGCGACCACAAACTCAGCCCGGCCGGCGCTTGAGGCCACCGGCCGGAGGCCGGTACCCGCGGCGCAGCCGCGAAGAACCCAGCACACCCCCGCGCGAGGCAAGAACTCAGCCCGGCCGGCGCCTGAGGCCGCGCGGCCGGAGGTCGTGCACGCGCGGCGCAGCCGCGAACCCCGCAGCACACCGACCCGAAGCGATGATGCGAACCCGGACCGCCCCGCCCGACACCCCCACCGCTACCGTCGACGCCGCAGAATCCTGCCCGCCACCACCGCCGAGGCCACCACGGCGACCACCACCGGCCCGGCCCACCTGAGCGCCTCGACCGCCGACCCTCCCGCCGGCGCCGCGACCGGCATGTACCGCCCCCGCGGCGGCGCATGGTCGACCTCCTCCGCACTGCGCCCGATCATCGTCCGCCGCGCATGCGCCGCCTCCGCCGTCGACACGTCGTCGAACTCGTCGTACGGCTCGAAGACGACCGCCGACACCTCGTCGACCTCGGCGATCTCCGCGATCCCGTCCGCGATCTCCTCCGCGGCGATCGCGTCCTCGACCGCGTCGGCCTCACCCGGCAGCCGCACGTCCGAGACGTCCGCCTCCGCGACGACCTCCTCCGCGGAGGCAACCGCCCCCTCCGCCTCGGCCGCCGCCGCCTGCTCCCCCGGCCCGGGCCCCTCAGCGGAGCCCGGCGCCACCGCCCCCGCCGCCAACGCCTCCGCGAAACGGTTCAGCGCCCGCCGCACCCCCGTCTCCACCTCGGACGCCGCGAGCTCGGCGACCCGCCCCTTGCCGTCGCCGCTGCCGGCGAAGACGAGGACGGCGCCCCCGTCGACGGGCGCGACGCGCACGCTCAGCCGAAAGGACGCCTCGGCCCCGCCCCGGACCTCCGCCCCCGCCGCGTCCAGGGTGACCGCGTCCGGTTCCGCCGTCCGCGTGAGGGCGAGCGTGCCGCGGTAGGTGATGGTGTGCCCCCCGAACCGCAGCCTGAGCCGGCCGGCGAGCCCGGCGTCGTCGGACGCGTCGCGCTGGAGGCCGGGGACCGCGAGCGCGACCTGCGCGGGATCGGCCAGCGCCCGCTGGACTGCCGCCGCCTGCACCGGAACGAACACCTCATGCTCCATGCCGCCGAGCGTACCCACGCCCGCCCCTCCTGCACCGCTACCGGTACCGGGGATGGACGAGCGTCGACGGCGGCAGCCCGTCGACCCGGGTGCGCTCCGCCTCCTGCGCCCCGCGGCGGTGGCCGGGCGGAAGCGCGGGGACCGCGGTGCGCGCGGCGAGGACGAAGCCCCAGTCGCCGGGGCGCGCGATGCGGCGGGCGGTACGGTCCGGGCCCGCGGCGAAGCCTGCGGCGCGCCCGGCCGCACGGTAGGGGGCGGTGCGCAGTCCCGACGCCCGCAGCGTGGCGTCCACCGTCCAGAAGGAACGCGGCCGCTCGGTCGGCGACCCGGCGTGGACGACGAGGCGGCCGCCGGGGGCCAGCGCCTGCCGGGCGAGGCCGAAGAACTCCTGCGAGTAGAGCTTGCTGCTGACGGAGATGCCCGGGTCGGGCAGGTCGTGGACGACGACGTCGTACGGCGCCCCGCCCCCGCGCGCCGCCCGCTCCCGCAGCCAGGTGAACGCGTCGGCGTGGCTGACGTGCAGCCGGGGGTCGCGGTAGACGTGCTGGTTGAGCCCGGCGAGCCCGGGATCGTGGCGGGCGAGCTCGACGACGCCGGGGTCGAGCTCGACGAGGTCGACCCGCCGCACGCCCGGATGGCGCAGCACCTCCCGCGCGGCGAGGCCGTCACCGCCGCCGAGGACGAGCACGCGCCCGTGCGGACCGCCCGCCATGGCGGGGTGGACGAGCGCCCCGTGGTAGCGGGCCTCGTCCCGCTCGGAGACCCCCAGCCGCCCGTCGAGGTAGAGGGCGAGCGGCTCGCGGGACGCGCCGAGCGGCCGGACGTCCCCGGTGTGCCGGCCGCCGGTGAGCACGATCTCCTGCACCCCGGTCTGCACCGCGACCCGCACCCCGTGCCCGTACACCGCCCGCCGGGCGGCGCGTTCGAAGTCGTCGACGGTCACGGCGGCGGCGAGCAGCAGCGCGAGGACGACGGCGTTGGTGGCGATCAGCAGCCGCCGGCCGCGCGGGGTGAGGTCCTGCCGGAACAGCCAGAGGACGAGCGCGGCCCCCGCGACCGCGTTGACCGCGCCGGTCAGCAGCGCGCCGGTGAGCTGGCCGAGCAGCGGGAGCAGCAGGAAGGGGAAGGCGAGCCCGCCGACCAGCGCGCCGACGTAGTCCGCGGCGAAGAGGTCGGCGACGGCGCCGCCGGCGTCCTGGCGGCGGATGCGCTGGATGAGGGTCATCAGGAGCGGGACCTCGGCGCCGATGAGGATCCCGATGGCCAGCGAGAACCCGACCAGCAGGAGGCGCGACTCGCCGGCCCAGGCGAAGAAGGCGTACAGGGCGAGCGCGCTGGTGCCGCCGACGAGGGCGAGCGCGGCCTCGATCATCCCGAAGCCGAGCGCGGCGACGCACCGCAGCCGCTTGGCGAGCAGCGAGCCGATGCCCATCGCGAAGACCATGACCGAGAGCACGACGGACGCCTGGGTCACCGAGTCGCCCATCAGGTACGAGGCGAGCGCGACCAGCTCCAGCTCGTACACGAGCCCGCACGCGGCGCAGACGAACACGACGCCGAGGACGAGGAGTCGGCCCGTCCGGGGCCGCACGGGCAGCTCGATCATGCCGGTAACGCTACGTCACCACCAGGAGGCTTCCTGTCACCCACACGGGTGCATCTGACGGGGTGAGGGTTGAACACCGCACGCCCCCCGCACACCCCGGCGGGCCCCCGGCACGCGCCCCGGCGAGCCCCCGGCACGCGCCCCGGCAAGCCCCCGGCACGCGGACCCGGGTGGGCCCCCGCCGCGCCCGCCCGCACGCCCTATACCCCCGCCGGCACCCGCGCCCCGACCCGCGTCCTGGTCGCCACCAACTGCCCCTCCTGCGGGTACGCGTGCCACGTCCGCCAGTGCACCTGACCCTCGCGGTACTGGGCGAGCAGCGCGGTGAACGCGTACGGGCTGCCGGGGAAGAGACCCGCGAGCCCGTGCGGGTGGTCGGCGACGAGCGCCAGCAACTCCTGCGCCCGGCGCGCGAACTGGGTGGGCGTCAGCTCCTCGACCCGCGCGGCGAACTCGTACTCGCGCTCGCCGCAGTCGAGCCGCTTGGCGACGCCGAGCGGGAGCGGGGTGCTGCCGCCCGGCAGGCAGGCGACCGTCTCGGAGCAGGTCGCCCCGTCCTGCTCGAGGAGCACTTGATGGGACGCGCCGAGCAGTCTGAGCTGCATCGTCACACCCGGCAGCGCCAGGTCGAGCGTGGCGAGCGCGGGGAGCGGCTCGCGCCCGAGGGCCCAGGCGAGGTCGGACGCGCGCGTGTCGGAATAGGCGGCGTTCAGGGTCGTGAGCATGGGTCGGCTCCGCATAGCACGCAGGGGAGGGGCGGCCGGTCCGGCCCGGTCCCGGCGCTTCCGGGAGGGCGGGGCATCGGCTCGTGCCCACGAGTACGTCACTGACGTAGGAGGGCTGCCATGGTCGGCTTGCACTGGTCTGAGTCGGTCTGGCGGTACTTGTACCGATGTAGGACAGGTTCTGATGGATGCAAGAAAATCACGCACAGCGGTCGGGGCACCCGGTTTTTACCCAACTTGCCGGGGTTTCCATCCCCCCGAGGGCCCCGCGGTTCATCTGTTCACGCCGCAACCACCCGACGCGCCGGGGTGGTTCGCCAGACGCATATGTGGGCGGCACACAGACCTCTCGCACGCCGCCCCGTTGGCCGGAACTCGCCCCTGCCGTCAACCCGGAGCACGGGTCCCGTCGATCCGGAGCGCGGGCTCCTCCCCCGCACTCGTGTCCGCGACGCGGGGGCGGGGGGGGGGGCCCCCGGGCGCCCGGCCCCGGGAGAA
>NZ_JBHWZH010000005.1:0-84308 GCF_042728285.1 Streptomyces sp. NPDC060194
CCGCCGAACTCCTCGGCGGAGGGCCCCGTCGCGTGCGGCGGGCCCGTCGGGTGCGGCGGGCCCGTCGGGTGCGCTCAGCCGGTCAGCCGGCGCAGCACCTCCGCGTTGGCCTGGGTCACCTTCCACAGCTCCTGCTGCCGCCCGTGGACGTCGGCGACGGCGGCTGCGTGGTCGCCGAGCAGCCCCGCGGCGCGCTCGACGAGGACCGCGCCGAGATCGCGGTCGTGCACCGAGATGCCCCACTCGGGGCGCTCGATGTCGGCGAGGAAGTACGCCATCTTCGGGTGCGAGATCAGGCTGACGATCGGCGTGCCGCAGCCGAAGGGGATCATCCCGGCGTGGCCGCGCATGCCGATGACCAGCTTCGTCCGGGCGTAGGTGTCGCGGATCGCGTCGTTGTCGAAGTCGTACATCGGGACCACCGGCAGCGAGATGCCGTGCACGCGCCGCAGGTCGAAGGCGATGGTCTCGTCGTCGAGCGAGTGGGCCGCGCAGAGCACCTCGGCGTGCTTGCCCAGCTCGCGGACGGCGTGCGCCATCTGGGCGAGGAAGTGGGCGTAGTCGTGGCCGAAGCGCAGCCCCGCGCGGTCGTACGCCGCGTTGATCATGACGGTGTCCTCCCGCTCGGCCGGGTCCGTCCAGCCGTCGACGAGCTGACGGGTGACGGTGGTCGGGCAGGGCTGGAAGCGCACCTTGTCGTGCAGCGAAGGGGGCAGCATCGCGCGGACCTTGGCGATGGATCCGTGGTTGCGCAGCCCGAAGAAGGACGACTTCTCCACCAGGGCCCGCAGGCTCTGCGAGAAGCGCGCCGCCCGGTAGGACTGGCCGTCGAAGGCGTTGAAGCCGACGGCGTAGACCATCACCGGCACGTCGATGCGCTCCAGGTGGGCGTCGGGGACGTTCCACTGCCAGGCGCTGTTGCCGTTGGGCATGGTGTCGGGGATGAAGAGGCCGCCCCCGCCGATGACCAGTCCGCGCCGGGCGTTGACGCGTTCGAGGGCCGCCTCGTCGAAGAGGCGGTGGGCGTGGACGGAGTGCCAGCGCCGGGCGGAGGCGTCCGGGTCGAAGGCGAGGCGGACGGACTCCGGCAGCAGCTTGTCGCCGGCGTTGCCCTGCCGCTCCATGTAGAACGCGACGTGGGCGAGCTGGTCGGAGGGCGAGCCCTCCTGCGGGGCGGGAACGGCCGAGGTGCGGGTGTGCATCAGCCGGGCGGGCCGGTGGGTCGGGTCGATCCCGAGCGCGGTGAGGGCGTGCGCCCGGGCGGTGGCGTCGTCGCCGTGGATCCAGGCGATCTGCGCGAGCCGGGAGTGGGCGGTGGCGCCCCGGTTGGGGGCCGAGGCGGCGAGCAGCAGGTGCGCGCGGGCCTCGTCGTAGCGCGAGACGCTCATCAGGGCGTGGCCGAGGACCTCGTGCGGCCAGGCGGCGTCGACGGGGATGTGCACCCGGCCGAGGATGTCGGCCGCCTCCTGGTAGTCGCCCGCGGAGATGTGCGCGGCGGCGACCCGGCGCGCGCTCTCCACGTCGGAGGTCCTGGCGACGTGCGCCGTGCCGAAGTGGACGAGGAGGTCGTGGTGGGCGCCCTTGCCCGCCGCCATGAACGCGGCGTGGAAGGCGGCCTCCGGCAGGTCGAACTCGTGCCAGCGCGCCTCGGCCTGCTCGTAGCCGGCCTCACCGCCCTGCCAGGGCTTGTGGCGGCCGGTGAAGTGCAGGATCGCGGTGTCCTCGGGGACGGGCTTGTCGCCGGAGAGCCGCCGCTTGACGAAGTTGTACCGGTGGTCGAGCCGGACGAAGTCGCCGTCCAGGGCGGCGTTCAGGATGCCCTGGTCGTGCTTGTCCAGCTCGTAGGCGCCGCTGCGGCCGATCTCGTCGATCCGGGCGCAGAACGCGTCGCTCAGGTACTCGCGCTGGATGACGAGCAGCCCGCTGTTGAGCTTGTGCTGCCCGTAGAAGAACTGCGGGACGGCCGCCAGCCCCTCGCGGAGTCTCAGCAGCTCGCCCAGGTCGTCGAGGACGACCATGTCGGTGTCCAGGGTGATGACGGTGTCGTAGTCGCGGATCCTGAAGACGTCCAGGATGAAGTACGCCTTGCGCACCAGGTAGTTGTCCTGGTCGCCCTTGGCGTACGCGTCGTAGCGGGCCGCGTCGACGCGGCGCGGCACGATCCTGGGGTGCAGGGCGCGGATCCGGGCGATCGACGAGGGCTTCAGGTCGTCGTGGAGGACGACGAAGTCCTCGCAGACCTCGGGGTTGGTGAGGGCGAGGCTGCGCAGCAGGGCGAGGAAGCCGGGCAGGTAGTTCTCGTCGACGAAGGACGCGAAGGCGATCCGGCGCCGGCCGGTGAGGGCGGCGGTGCTCGCGGCGGCCGCCCGGTCGGCGACGGCGGGGGCGGGCGGTGCGGTCGTGGTGGTGGTCATCGCAGGGAGATCCTCATGTCGGTGACGCTCCGGGCGCGTTCCATGACCCACGCCTTCTCGCTGGTGTACTCGTGCACGGAGGTGATGGGCATCTTCATGGCGCCGGCCAGCCGGTAGGCGCCGCTCTCGTAGAAGTCGAAGCCGATCAGGTCGAGCGTGGGGCTCACGTCGAGGAAGTCGAGCAGCCACAGCATGTTGAAGCCGCTGGTGGGGATCGACGGCCAGAGGTCGGTGCCGATCTTGCCGATGTTGCGCACCGGCCAGCGCAGGGACTCGTCGCCCAGGTGTATCTGCGCGCCGGGGACGAGCCGGTTGCGCAGGGAGTGCTTCCAGTCGCCGGAGATCCCGCCGAACACGAGCCGGGTGTCGACGTGCTGCTCCCAGTTGAACCCGTGCTTGTGGATGGTGGCGTGGATGTCCGTGCGGCGGCCGGTCGCCTTGGCGTCGATCTTGTAGGAGTTGAAGCGGACGACGAGGTCGTAGGCGTCGATCTCGGCGCCCATCGTGCTCTCGCCGACCCGGGCCGAGTTGGCGATCAGGCAGACGGACTTCCCCGCGATCCGGTTGCGGAACTCGCCGAGGGTGAGCCACCGGACCCCGCCGAAGGTGGGGTCCGCGACCGG
Source organism: Streptomyces sp. NPDC060194 (assembly GCF_042728285.1). Lineage (NCBI taxonomy): Bacteria > Bacillati > Actinomycetota > Actinomycetes > Kitasatosporales > Streptomycetaceae > Streptomyces > Streptomyces sp. NPDC060194. Next base: position 3,038 of record NZ_JBHWZH010000005.1, read on the forward strand.
GCCGCGGTGGCGGTTGCGGCGCTGCTCGGCGTAGTGGGCGAGGGCGGTGTGCAGACCCGCGGTGTCGCCGCCGGTCGCCGCGAGCCGCAGGTCGAGGTACTGGGTCAGGGCCGCGTGCAGGTCCGGCACGGGAGCGTTGTCGTCGCGGAGCCGGACCAGCGCGGCGACGAGCAGCGGCTCGGCGGCCGACCAGTCGCCGCGACCGTCGGCGTTCGCCTCAAGCCCCTGCGCCCACAGGTCGGTGGCGGGCCCCTCGGCGAGTTCCGCGGCGCGCGGGCAGCCCTGTGCGAGCAGGCCGACGAGGTCGTCCCGGTGCCGTCCTGCGAGACGCAGGCCCGCGATCCGCGGCGCCACGCCGAAACCGTCCTCGGTGGTGTTCGCGAGGTACTGCTGGTAGGCGGCGATGGCGGCCTCGTCGTCGCCGAGCGCCTCCAGGGTGCGGGCGCGCAGACGCCAGCCGGCCCGGGAGTTCCTGCGTTCGGTCAGGACGGCGTCGGAGATCAACCGGGCCAGCGCCAGCTCGTCGGCGTACCCGCACTCCAGGGCCTTGTTCCCGACGGCGAGCAGCGCGTCGAGCACGTTCGCGTCCAGGGCGGACGCGGGCTTCGCGGCGCGCCGGACCAGGGCGCCGACCCCTGAGGCGGCCCGTACGGGCGCGGGCCGCGCCTGCACCTGTGCGGCCAGCAACTGCCGCAGTTTCTCGCCCAGTTCGGCGCGGCGGCGGTCCATGGACCCGACCGTCTTGCCGCTGTGCACCGCACACGCGGCCAGGCACTCCTCCAGTGCGACGGCTCCGACCTCCGCGGTCGACTCCGTCCCGCGCGGCTCGGGCGGGTGGTTGCGCATTTTCGTCACGGTGCTCCCAGCATCTGCTCCCCCGCGACCGGACGGCGGGACAGCGACACGGTAGGAAGCCAGCGCGGCCGGGAGGTGAACTCCCCACGACGGCACGGGGAACGGAACCGCGGAGGAGGTTTCGCACCGGAATCGCTGGTCTACCGTCGCACGGAAGTCGATCGTCCGTTTCCCGAGGAAGAGCTCCGTTGCCCCGACCGTCGCACTCCCCCACCCTGCGGAAGGCGCCGCCCCGCGCCCCCACCGTCGCGCCGGCCGCGGTGCGGGCGCCCCGGCTGCGCGCGCTCGACGGGCTGCGGCTGCTGGCCGCGCTGATGGTGGCCGGCTACCACTTCGGCGGCCGCGGCGGGGAGGTCACCCAGGCCTGGGGCGCTTCCCCAAAGGCGCTCTTCCCCACCGCGCACGCATGGCTGGCCTACGGCTGCCTCGGCGTCCAGGTGTTCTTCGTGATCAGCGGATTCGTGATCGGCATGAGCGGCTGGGGGCGGACCCCGCGGGCGTTCTTCGCCTCGCGGGCGGCCCGGCTCTACCCGGCGTACTGGGCCGCGGTCGCGCTCGTCACGGCCGTGTTCGCGCTGCCGTGGGTGGCCTTCGAGGCGGTCTCGCCCAGCGACGCGCTGGTGAACCTGACGATGCTCCAGCAGCCGCTCGGCGTCGACCGGGTCCTCGGGGTCTGCTGGACGCTCTGGGCCGAGCTGCGGTTCTACGCCCTCTTCGCGCTCTTCGTGGTGGTGCCCGGGGTGACCCGGGGCCGGGTGGTGCGGTTCTGCGCGGGGTGGACGCTCGCCGCGGCGGCGGCCGCCGGCCTGGACGAGCCGCTGCTCGACCTGGTGCTCATGCCCGAGTACGCGCCCTTCTTCGTCGGCGGGCTCGGCCTCTACCTGGTGCACCGCGACCGGCGGGACCTCACGGCCTGGGGCGTCGTCGCGATCAGCTGGCTGATCGGCCAGCACCAGGCCGTGGCCGGGCTCTGGCACCCGGCGGACGCGTCCGCGTTCTCGTTCCGCTCGTCGCTGGTGATCGTGGCGGTGGTGACGTCCGGCTTCGCCGCCGTGGCGGCGGTGGCACTCGGCCGGCTCGGCTGGGCCGACCGGCCGTGGCTGACGGTCGCCGGGGCCCTGACCTACCCCTTCTACCTGGTGCACGAGCACCTCGGCTGGGTCGTCATCGACACCCTGCACCACCGGCTCGGCCTGCCGCCCCTCCCGACGGCCGCGCTGACCGTCACCGGCCTGCTCGCCCTCGCCTGGCTGCTCCACCGCTGGGTGGAGCAGCCGCTGACACCGCTGCTGCGGAGGGGGCTGAGTGCTACAGGACCAGCGACAGCAGCATCACGAAGCCAAGGCCCACCACCGAGATGACCGTCTCCATGACCGACCACGTCTTGATGGTCTGGCCGACGTCCATCCCGAAGTACTCCTTCACCATCCAGAAGCCCGCGTCGTTGACGTGGCTGAAGAACAGCGACCCGGCGCCGACGGCGAGGACGAGCAGGGCGACGTGCGGGACCGACATGTCCGCGGCGAGCGGGGCGACGAGGCCGGCCGCGGAGATGGTCGCGACGGTCGCGGAGCCGGTGGCGAGGCGGATGAGGACGGCGATCAGCCAGGCGAGGAGCAGCGGGGAGATGTTCCAGTTCTCCGAGAAGTCCATGATCATCTGACCGACGCCGATGTCGACGAGCGTGGTCTTGAAGCCGCCGCCCGCGCCGACGATCAGGACGATGCCGGCGATCGGGACCAGCGACCTGTCGACGGTCGAGGAGAGCCGCTCCCGGGAGAACCCCGCCGCCCGGCCGAGGGTGAACATGCCGACCAGGACGGCGGCGAGCAGGGCGATCAGCGGTGAGCCGACGACGTCGGTGACCCGCTGGACGTGGTTCTCGGGGTCGTTCACGACGATGTCGACGAGGGCCTTCACCAGCATCAGGACGACCGGCAGCAGCACGGTGGCGACCGTCGCGCCGAAGCTCGGGCGCCTCTCCAGGTCCTCGCTGGGCCGCTGCGGGATCATCTTCTCCGGCGGCGCGATGTCCACCCAGCGGGCGGCGTACTTCGAGAACAGCGGGCCCGCGATGATCGCGGTCGGGATGCCGATGAGGACGCCGAGCGCGAGGGTGACGCCCAGGTCGGCGTCGACGGCGTCGATCGCGGCGAGCGGTCCGGGGTGCGGGGGCACCAGGCCGTGCATGACGGAGAGTCCGGCGAGCGCCGGGATGCCGATCCGCATCACGGAGTGCCCGCCGCGCTTGGCGACCAGGAGCACCACCGGGATCAGCAGCACGATGCCGACCTCGAAGAACAGCGGCAGCCCGATGACGCCCGCGATCAGGACCATCGCCCACGGCATCGTCCGGTCCGACGCCCTGGCCAGGATGGTGTCGACGATCTGGTCGGCGCCTCCGGAGTCCGCGAGCAGTTTGCCGAGGATCGCCCCGAGCGCGATCAGCACGCCCACGCCCGCGACGGTGTCGCCGAGTCCGTTGCCGAAGCTGAGGAGCGTCTTGTCGAGCGGCGCGCCCGCGGTCGCGCCGAGGACGATCGAGCCGATCGTCAGGGCGAGGAAGGCGTGCAGCTTGAACATGGTGATGAGCAGCACGATGACGGCGATGCCGACCAGCACGGCGATGCCGAGCTGGGCCTGTCCGGCGGAGGTGATCGGCTCGGCGGCCGGTTCCGCCGCCAGCATCTCGACGCTGAGACGCGACATGGGAAGTCCCTACGGTGGTGGGTGGGATCGGACTGCGGGGGTCAGGGGGCGGCGGCCTCGGGGACGCCGCACCCGGGCGCGACGATCCGAGGGACCGCCGCCGCGGCCCGCTCGGCGATGGCCTGCGGCGGATGCGCGACGCTGATCGCGACGCCCTCCTCGTCGGCCGCGAGCGGTTCGAGCGCGGCGAACTGCGAGTCCAGCAGCGCGCCGGGGAAGAAGTGCCCGGTGCGGTCGGCCAGCCGGGACGCGATCAGCGCCCGGTCGCCGGTCAGGTGCACGAAGAACAGCCGGGCGCCGGGGACGGCCGCGCGCAGCCGGTCCCGGTAGGCGCGCTTGAGGGCCGAGCAGCCGATGACGCCGCCGCCCGCGCGGTGCGCGCGCGCCCAGTCGCCGACGAGGTCGAGCCAGGGGGCCCGGTCGGCGTCGTCGAGGGGCGTGCCCGCCGCCATCTTCGCGATGTTCGCCGGCGGGTGGAGGACGTCGGCCTCCGCGTACGGGACGCCGAGGCGCTCGGCGAGGAGCGTGCCGACGGTGGACTTGCCGGTCCCCGACACGCCCATCACGACCACGAGCGGCCCGCCCGGGTCCGGCGGCGTGCGATCTGTTCCCTGCACGGCGGCTTGCACCTCGCTGTCTCCCTCGACCTCGATGTCCCGTCCACCTAACGCCATACGTACGACATATTCAAGGGACTGTGGTCCATACGTCATACGTATTCGCTCCGTGGGATCCGCGTACGCTGGGTGACCATGGACAACAGCGGCACCCGGCCGGGCCTGCACGCCCGCCTGCTCGACGCCCTCGGCCCGGCCATCACGGCGGGCGAGTACCCCGCGGGCAGCGTCTTGCGCACCGACGAGCTCGGGGACCGGTTCTCGGTGTCGCGGACGGTGGTCCGGGAGGTGGTCCGGGTCCTGGAGTCGATGCACCTGGTGGAGTCGCGGCGGCGGGTGGGCGTGACCGTGCGGCCGCCGGAGGAGTGGAACGTCTTCGACCCGCAGGTCATCCGCTGGCGGATGGCGGGCGCGGACCGCCCCCGCCAGCTGCGCTCGCTGACCACCCTGCGCTCGGCGGTCGAGCCGGCCGCGGCGGGGCTCGCCGCCGTCCACGCGGACGCGGAGCAGTGCGCCGCCATCACCCGGCACGCGATGGACATGGTCGCCAACTCCCGCGGCGGGCGCCTGGAGGCGTACATGGTCCACGACATCGCGTTCCACCGGGAGGTGCTGCGGGCGTCGGGCAACGAGATGTTCGCCCGGCTCGGGGACGTCGTCGGCGAGGTGCTGACCGCGCGGACCCGCTACGAGGTGACGTTCCCGGACCCCGACCCGGCGGCCGTGACCCTGCACGTGCGGGTCGCGGAGGCGATCCGGGCGCGGGACGCGGCGGCGGCGGAACGCTACACGCGGGAGATCACCGAGGGGGCGCTGCAGGAGCTGGACGTCCTGGCCCCCTGAGGCGCGTCAGGCGCTGCTGAGCGAGAGCTTCGCCGCGAACCCGAGGAACAGCACCCCGGCCGCGGACGTCGCCCCCGCAGACAGCGCCTTGCGCCGGCGGAACGCGGCGGAGAGGCGGGTGCCGGCGAATATCAGCGTGCTCAGGTAGAGGAAACTCGCCAACTGCGCGAAAGCGCCCAGAGTGACGAACGAGAGCGCGGGATAGGCGTAGTCGGGGTCCACGAACTGCACGAAGAACGAGATGAAGAACAGGATCGCCTTCGGGTTCAGCAGGCTGACCACCAGCGCGCGCCGGTAGGGCCGCTCGTGGGCCGGCACCTCCTCGGTCAGGCTCTCCGCGGCCCGCTCCCGCCGGGTGCGCCACAGCGACCACGCCGCCCGCATCATCCCGACCGCGAGCCAGGTCAGATAGCCCGCGCCCGCGTACTTCACGATCCCGAACAGCACCGCGTTCGCCTGGAGCAGCGAGGCGACCCCCGCCGCCGACAGCGTCATCAGCACCGCGTCCCCGCAGAACACGCCCGCGGCCGCCACGTACCCCGTCCGCACCCCGCGGCGGGCCGCCACCGAGAGCACGTACAGCGAGTTGGGGCCCGGCAGCAGGATGATCAGCGCGAGGCCGGCGAGGTAGGTCGGGAGATCCGTGATGCCGAACATGTCCCGCAGTGTCGCACGCGGGTCCGACAACCGGCCGGGCAGTTTCGGAATGCGGTCCTCCGCATGGGGAGACCTCCGCGCGGCCGCAACGTTTCCGCGGCCCCTGCGCATCAGAGAGGTGAGGGGCGCGGACGGGACCGGGGGAACGTGTCCCGCCCGCGCCGGGTGCGCAGAGCCGTGGGTACGGGGGGAACCCCGGCTCGTCGCGCCGCCGATGACCAGTCGGCTCACTCCGTACTGCGCCGCCTCGACCGAAAGCGTTACACCGGCCCGCGCCCGGCGAACTGATCGGTCGGTCGGTATCCGAGGGCGGGCGGTTCCGGGGCGGCCGTGTGGCGGTCGTCAGCCGGCGTCCGTCCCGCGCGGGGCGAACAGCAGGTTGCGGCTCTTCTCGGGGCGCGCTTCCGTGATCGGGACGAGGCCGCCGTCCTTCTCCGCGATCCAGTGGAACGTGTAGTCGAGGCCCTTGAAGTGCGCGGTGAGGCCGTCCAGCTCGCTCTCGCGGAGCGCCTCCAGAAGGACGGTCGGGCGGTGGCGCTCCAGAAGGCGGCGGGCTCCGGTCAGGACGTGCGGCTCGTGCCCCTCTACGTCGATCTTGATCAGGTCCACCGGCTTCTCGGGGAAGGCCTCGTCCAGGGTGGTGAGCGGGACGCGGTAGGTGGAGGCGCCCTGGAGCGGCTCCGTGAACTCCTCCAGAGTGGATCCCGTGGAGAGCAGGTTGTTCATCCGGAAGCGGATGTTGATGTCGGCCCGCCCGCCCCGGTCCGAGACGCCCTCGGCGTGCAGGTGCAGGTTCCTGAGCCCGTTGGCGCGGTGGTTGACCGCGAGCCGCGCGTGGACCGGCGGCACCGGCTCGAAGGCGTGGACGGCGGCCTTCGGCGCGGACAGCGCGGCGACCATCGCGTAGTAGCCGACGTGCGCGCCGACGTCGACCACCGTGCTGGACGCGGCGGCCAGCCGGCTCCAGTGCCCGAGGCTCCCCCGCTCGTACCCGAAGCGCCCGTTCCAGACGGTGTCCAGGGCGACGGCCTCGTCGTTCCCGCAGAACATGACGAACGGCGGGCACAGGCCCGACTCGACGTCCACCCAGCCGTGGTACGGGAAGGCCTTGCGGTGGGTGTGCAGGATCTCCTTGGTGGTCACCGGCCGGACCCGCCCGCCCTCCTCGACGGCCCGCCGGTTCGCCGTGTCCAGGCCACTGGCCCGGACTCCCGCCGACTGCGCGGGCGACCGTTCCGGCCCGCTGCGCGCGGCCGTCGTACCCGACCGGATCTTGCGGAGGATCTTCACACGTACTCCTGGGGACGGTGCCGGGGAGGGTGGGTCCGTCGATCCTGCCGAAGTCCAGGGGCCTCCGGGTGAGGGGCGGGTGAACACGCGGCGAAGCCGCGGGCCCCGGCGGGTGTCCGAGGCCCGGCGGGCGCGGTGCGGGGCGGCGGTTGCGGGCGGGGCCCGGTCCGGTCCGGTCGGTTCAGGAGCGGGGCGCGGGTGCGTCGCGGGACGGCTGGGCCGGCTGGTCGCGGAGGTGGGGACGGGCCGTGCCGCGCCGCACGTCGGCGGTCTGCTCGCGGCCGTCACGGCCCGCGCGGGGCACCGCGGCGTGGCGGGGCCGCGTGCCGGGGGTGTCGTCGGTCGCGGGGGTGCAGGCCCTGCCGCGGGGGGAGTCACCGCGGGTGTCGCGCTTGCCGGGGCGGGCGGCGCCGCGGGCCTTGTCGGGCTTGGTGGCGCGGGCCTTGTCGGGCTTGGTGGCGCGGGCCTTGTCGGGCCTGGTCGCGCGGGCCTTGTCGGGATTGCCGCCGCGCCCGTCGCCGCCCTTGTCGTCGCGCTGGGCGTCACGCTTGACCTCGCGCGGCCCCGTCGCGGGCTCGGAGTGCGGGGCGGGACCTCCCTGGGCGAGGAAGCGGGTGCAGAAGCGGCGGGCCGCCTTCGCGCCGCCCGCGACGCGTTCCAGGAGGCGGCGGTCGGGGGTGTCGGGTCCGGGGCCCTCGCCGACGTACGCCCGGCAGACGTCGGCGGTCCTGGCGCGGCCGTCGGGGTCGGCGGACCAGGGGCCTTCGGGGGCCGGCGCGGCGAGGTCGGTGGAGCGGGGGGACGGCTGCGGGGACGGGGCGGGGCCGCCGGCCGTGGGGGCCGGGGAGCCGCCGGGGCGGGGGCCGTCGTCCGGGGCGGGGGCGCGGCGGGCGGTGCGGCCCGAGGAGCCGGCGCCGGCGGGGCCGGAGGCCTCGGACGATCCGGCGGCGGGGTCCCGCGGGTGCGCCCCGCTCGCGGCGACGGTCGGCTCGTCGCGGAACGGCGCGGGCAGCGCGCCGGTACCGGCCGCGACGGCGACCCCGCCGACGGTGCAGACGGCGAGCGCGGCGGCGAGCCCGAACCGCACGGGTCGCGCCCAGCCGGCGGCGGTCCGCGCGGACCGCCGGTCGGGGGCTCCCGCGGACGCGGCGAGCAGGACCGTGCCGCCGGCCCGCGCGGCGCGGTACGCGGCCACCGCGGCGGCCTCGCCGGGGAGTTCGGGCGCGGTCCGCGCGGCGGCGGCGGCGCGCGGGCGGGTGCCGCTCGCGTCGACCCCGGGCAGCGCGTGGGCCAGCACCCGCTCCAGGCGGGCCGCCCGGGCCCGGGCGTCGCCCATGGGCAGGACGGCGGCCACCGGGCGGCCGTCCAGGAGGCGTTCGGCGGTGTCGCGGTCGAGCCAGCTCAGGTCGGGAAGGACGCGCGGCAGGTCCGTCAGGCCGTGCGACCGCAGGTCCTGGACACCGTCCCGGGCGCCCCCGTGCTCGTCGGTCATCGCACGCCCCTCTGCGCCCTCGACCGCATGCGCAGCGCCCCGCCGGCGGCGGCCGGGGCGGGGACGGGGCGCGGGACGTGGTCGTAGGGGCCCTCGCCGATGAGTTCGGCGAGCCGCTTGAGGCCGCGGTGGGCGGCGGTGCGGACCGCGCCGGGGCGCTTGCCGAGGGTCCGGGCGGCGCTCTTGGCGTCGAGCCCGACGACGACCCTCAGGACGACGGCCTCGGCCTGGTCCTGGGGCAGTTGCGCGATGAGGGCGAGCGTGTGGTCGGTGGAGACGGACTCCATGGCCTCGCCGAAGGTGTCGGAGGGGGCGGGCCGTTCGGCGAGTTCGGTGTCGTCGCTGCCGACCGCGGGGCGCCGGCCGCGCATGCGGATGTGGTCCAGGGCGCGGTTGCGGCCTATCCGCGCGGCCCAGCCCCGGAAGCGGTCCGCGTCGCCGCTGAACGTGTCCAGGTCGCGGGCGATCTGGAGCCACGCCTCGGAGGCGACGTCCTCGGCCTCGCCCTCGCCGACGAGCGTCCGCAGGTATCCGAGCAGGCGTGGGTGCACGGCGCGGTACACAGTACGGAAGGCGGTCTCGTCCCCGTTCTGCGCTGCACGCACCGCGGCGGTCAGTTCCGCGTCGTCCCCCAGCACACCCTCACCCTGCCTGCCGGCGCGTTCCCCTGCGGTCCGCCGGCACGGATATGCACAGCACGCTACGACGTGTCACCGCCCCGCGTCCATGGCCCACGGACTTCGCGATCGTAGAACGTGCAACGATCGCGTCACGGGCCCCTCGCGCACCGCGCCGCGGCCGGTCGGCGCCCTGGTGTGACAGAAAACGCTTGCCCGGCGCTGAGTGGAGTACGGGCCGCTCGTCGGCCCGCGTGGCGGCGGCCGGGGTCTCTCCTGTGGGGGGTGGCGACCCCGGCCGTCTCCGCTCCGGGCCGCCGTCCGGTGCCGCGCCGGGAGGGGCGGCGGCGGGGCGGCCGGTTGCCGTCGCGACCGGGGAACGGTTGCGGACGGGACCGTGGAGCCATCAACCAGTCGCAGCAGCCAGCAGTTTGACGGAACGTCAGTCGCCGCCCTCCAGGTCGCCCTCCGTCTCCAGGTAGACCTCCCGCAGCGCCGCGAGGGCCGCCGGGTCGGGCTCGGCCCACATGCCGCGCGACTCGGCCTCCAGGAGGCGCTCCGCGATGCCGTGCAGGGCCCAGGGGTTTGCCTCCTGGAGGAACGCGCGGTTGACGGGGTCCATGACGTACGTCTCGGTGAGCTTGTCGTACATCCAGTCCGCGACGACGCCGGTGGTGGCGTCGTAGCCGAAGAGGTAGTCGACGGTGGCGGCGAGCTCGAACGCGCCCTTGTAGCCGTGGCGACGCATCGCCTCGATCCACCGCGGGTTGACCACCCGCGCGCGGAACACGCGCGAGGTCTCCTCGACCAGGGTGCGGGTGCGGACGGTCTCGGGTCGGGTGGAGTCGCCGATGTACGCCTCGGGGGCGCTGCCGCGCAGCGCGCGGACGGTCGCCACCATGCCGCCGTGGTACTGGAAGTAGTCGTCGGAGTCGGCGATGTCGTGCTCGCGGGTGTCGGTGTTCTTCGCCGCGACCGCGATCCGCTTGTACGCGGTCTCCATCTCCTCCCGGGCGGGACGCCCGTCCAGCTCGCGGCCGTAGGCGTACCCGCCCCAGACGGTGTAGACCTCGGCCAGGTCGGCGTCGGTGCGCCAGTCGCGCGAGTCGATGAGCTGGAGCAGACCGGCGCCGTAGGTGCCGGGGCGGGAGCCGAAGATGCGGGTGGTGGCGCGGCGTTCGTCGCCGTGCGCGGCGAGGTCGGCCCGGACGTGCGCCCGGACGTGGTTGGCGTCCGCCGGCTCGTCCAGGGAGGCGGCGAGGCGTACGGCGTCGTCGAGCAGGGCGACCACGTGCGGGAACGCGTCCCGGAAGAAGCCGGAGATCCGCAGGGTGACGTCGATACGCGGCCGCCCGAGCTCGGCCGCCGGGACGGCCTCAAGACCCGTCACCCGCCGCGAGGCGTCGTCCCACACCGGACGCACGCCCAGCAGCGCGAGCGCCTCCGCGATGTCGTCCCCCGCTGTCCGCATGGCGCTCGTCCCCCACAGGGACAGCCCCACCGACGTCGGCCACTCGCCGTTGTCCGCCCGGTACCGCTCCAGCAGCGAGTCCGCCAGCAACTGCCCCGTCTCCCACGCGAGCTTCGACGGCACCGCCTTGGGGTCCACGCTGTAGAAGTTCCGCCCCGTCGGCAGCACGTTCACCAGCCCCCGCAACGGCGACCCCGACGGCCCCGCCGGCACGAACCCCCCGTTCAGGGCGTGCACGGCGTGATCGATCTCTGCGGTGGTCCCGTCGAGCCGCGGCACGACCTCGGTCGCGGCGAACCGCAGCACAGCGGCGACCTGGTCGGCGGCGACGAAGTCGCTGCCTTCAGGGGCGCGGGGCTGTGACATCTGCGGCTCCGCAGCGTGGGCGCGACCAGCCCCGACGGCGGGAAGGTCGCGCGACGACCGATCCACCCCGACCGCCGCGTACTCCGCGACGACCCGCTCGACCGCCGCCGGATCCCACCCCGCGTCCTCCATCGCCTGGACCAGCGTCCGCGCATCCGCCTCGACCGCATCCGCCGCGGAGCGGGTCGCGGCGGACTCGTCCAGCCCCAACGCCTCCCGCAACCCCGGCAGCGACGCGTTGCCGCCCCAGATCTGCCGCGCCCGCAGGATCGCGAGGACGAGGTTGACCCGCGCCTCCCCCGCCGGCGCCGCGCCGAGCACGTGCAGCCCGTCACGGATCTGCGCGTCCTTGATCTCGCAGAGCCACCCGTCGACGTGGAAGATGAAGTCGTCGAAGCCGTCGTCGTCCGGCTGGTCCTCGAGCCCCAGGTCGTGGTGGAGCTTCGCGGCCCGGATGAGCGTCCAGATCTGCGCCCGGATCGCCGGCAGCTTCGCCGGATCCATCGCACCGATCTGCGCGTACTCGTCGAGCAGCTGCTCCAGGCGCGCGATGTCGCCGTAGGACTCCGCGCGGGCCATCGGCGGCACCAGGTGGTCGACGAGCGTGGCGTGGACGCGGCGCTTGGCCTGGGTGCCCTCGCCGGGATCGTTCACCAGGAACGGGTAGACGAGCGGCAGGTCGCCGAGCGCCGCGTCCGGCCCGCACGCGGCGGACAGGCCCGCGTTCTTGCCGGGCAGCCACTCCAGGTTGCCGTGCTTGCCGAGGTGGACCACGGCGTCCGCGCCGAACCCGCCGTCGTCCGCCCGCGCGGCGATCCAGCGGTAGGCGGCCAGGTAGTGGTGCGAGGGCGGCAGGTCGGGGTCGTGGTAGATCGCGATCGGGTTCTCGCCGAAGCCGCGCGGCGGCTGGATCAGGATCAGCAGATTGCCACGTCGCAACGCGGCGAGGACGATGTCGCCCTCCGGGTTCGCCGACCGGTCGACGAACATCTCCCCCGGCGGCGGCCCCCAGTGCTCCTCCACCGCCTCCCGCAGCTCCTGCGGCAGCTCGGCGTACCAGCGCCGGTAGTCCGCGGCGGGGATGCGGACCGGGTTGCGGGCCAGCTGCTCCTCGGTGAGCCAGTCCTGGTCGTGCCCGCCGGCCTCGATGAGCGCGCGGATCAGCTCGTCGCCGTCGCCGGAGGCCAGTCCGGGGACGTCCCCGGAGCCGAAGTCGTAGCCCTCCGCGCGCAGTCGGCGCAGCAGGGCGACCGCGCTCGCGGGGGTGTCGAGGCCGACCGCGTTGCCGATCCGGGAGTGCTTCGTCGGGTAGGCGGAGAGGACCAGCGCGAGCCGCTTCTCCGCGTCGGGTATGTGTCGCAGGCGTGCGTGGCGGAGCGCGATCCCGGCGACGCGCGCGGCCCGTTCGGCGTCGGGGACGTACGCCGGAAGGCCGTCGCCGTCGATCTCCTTGAACGAGAACGGGACGGTGATCAGCCGGCCGTCGAACTCGGGGACGGCGATCTGGGTGGCCGCGTCGAGCGGGGACACGCCCTCTTCGTTGGCCTCCCAGTCCGCGCGGGACGAGGTCAGGCAGAGCGCCTGGAGGATCGGTACGTCGAGGTCGGTGAGCGCGCCCGCGTCCCAGGACTCGTCGTCGCCGCCCGCGGACGCCTCCGCGGGGCGGGTGCCGCCCGCCGCGAGGACCGTGGTGACGATCGCGTCGGCCGCCCGCAGCTCCGCGATCAGCTCGGGCTCGGGGACGCGCAGGGAGGCCACGTACAGGGGCAGCGGGCGGGCGCCCGCCTTCTCCAGGGCGTCGCAGAGGGCGTGCACGAACGCGGTGTTGCCGCTCATGTGGTGCGCGCGGTAGTAGAGCACCGCGACGACGGGTCCCCCGGCCTCCGGTGCGGGGGTGCGCTCCAGGCGGCCCCAGGAGGGCGCGGGCGCCGGGGACTCGAAGCCGTGGCCGGTCAGCAGCACGGTGTCGGAGAGGAACCGGGCGAGCTGCTCCAGGTTCGCGGGGCCGCCGTGCGCCAGGTAGGCGTGCGCCTCGGCGGCGATCCCGACGGGGACGGTCGAGGCGGCCATCAGCTGGGCGTCGGGGGCCTGTTCGCCGGTTAGGACGACGACGGGACGGCCGTCGGCGAGCAGCAGGTCCAGGCCCTCCTGCCAGGCGCGCACCCCGCCGAGCAGGCGGACGACGACGAGTCCGGCGCCGTCCAGGAGCGCGGGCAGCTCGTCCAGGGCGGTGCGGGAGGGGTTGGCGTAGCGGTAGGGCACCGGTCCGTCCGCCGCGCGGGCGCTGAGCAGATCGGTGTCCGACGTCGACAGGAGCAGGATCATGCGGCGTCTGGCCTTCCTCGGGGTGTCCACGCCCCGGGCGGTTGAGAGACGGCGGGAGTTCCTGGCTCGTGCGGCCACACAGTGGCCGGACTCACAGTGGCGGGACCGCGCCGGATTCGCACCGGGCTTCCTCCCTGTCGCCGTCTCGGCGGCGGGGGCACCGGGTGGATCCCCCCGCAGGCATAGTAAGGGGCGCCGCAAGAGGTCAGGGAGTACGCCCGATATGACCATCGGTATGCTCGCCGCCATGTCCACCCCCCGCCCCGCTCCGGCCGCTCCGGCTGCCCGGCCGGTCGTCCCGCAGGCCGCCCCGGCGGCCCCGGACGCTGCCCCGGCGGGCCCGGCCGACGTCGCGCCGCGCGGCGCGCAGGAGGCCGTACGGGGCCGGCAGGACGCCTGTCCCGGCACGCTGCGGCTGCACGCGGCGGACGACGGTGCGCTGGCGCGGGTGCGGATCCCCGGGGGCGTGCTCGACGTGCGCCGGGCCCGCGCGCTGGCCGACGCCGCGGCGCGCCTCGGCGACGGCGACCTGCACCTCACCTCGCGCGGCAACGTCCAGCTGCGGGGCCTGCGCGACGGCTGCGGCGGGGAGTTGGCCGCCGCGCTCGACGCCGCCGGGCTGCTGCCCTCGCCCGCGCACGAGCGGGTGCGCAACGTCGTCGCCTCGCCGCTGTCCGGCCTCGACGGCCAGGGGTCGCGCGACGTCCGGCCGTGGCTGACGGCCCTGGACGCCCTGCTGTGCGGCAGCGCGCCCGCGCGGGACCTGTCCGGGCGCTTCCTGTTCGCGCTCGACGACGGCCGGGGGGACGTCGCCGGACTCGGTGCGGACGTCGTCGTCCAGGCTCTGGAGGGCGCGCACGCGCGGCTGCTCCTGGGGCCGCGCCGGGAGTCCCTGCGAGTCCCTGCGGAGCACGCCCCCGAGGCCGCGCTGACCGCCGCGCACACCTTCCTCGACCTCGCCCGGGACACCGAGGGCCGCACGTGGCGCATCAGCGATCTCGCGCTGCCGGACGGGGAGTTGCGGAACGCGGTGGCAGGACGGCTCGCAGCGGCGGGCATCCCCGCGCGCAGGGACGCCGAGCCGGCCCGCGAGCCGCACGCCGAGGGTGCCGCCGCGCGGGGGCCGCGCCCCGGGCGCGTCGGGGACGCGCTCTGTGTGCACGTCCCGTTCGGGCGGCTGACGGCCCTCCAGTGGGACGTCCTGATCCGGCTCGCCGCCGCGCACGCCGGGGAGTTGCGGCTGACGCCCTGGAGGGGCGTCGTCGTCCCCGTGCCGGGCATCGGCGCGGCGGACGCGGACGACGCGCTCGCGCGGTGCGCGGCCGCCGGTCTCGTGACGGGCGACTCGCCCTGGCTGCGCGTCGGCGCGTGCGTCGGCCGCCCGGGGTGCGCGAAGTCGCGCGCGGACGTGCGGGCGGACGCCGGACGGATGCTGCCCGCCGTCGTCGCGTCGCCGCTGCCGCTGTACTGGTCCGGCTGCGCACGGCGTTGCGGCGCTCCGCGCGGAGACCGTGTCGACGTCGTCGCGGCACCTGAGGGGGGCTACCGCGTCACCCGGGCCGGCGACGACGGCCAGGACGCCCGCGCGACCCCCCTGCGCACCCCCGGAGACCTCGCCGCCGCCCTCCGCGTGGCGGCCCCCTGACGCCTGATGACGACCGCCCGCCCACCGCACCACGACCGAGAGCAGCGAGACGCACCGTGACCACGTTCGACTACGAGAAGGACGGACCGGCGATCTACCGGCAGTCCTTCGCCACCATCCGCGCGGAGGCGGACCTGGGCGCCCTGCCGGCCGACGTCAGCCAGGTCGCGGTGCGGATGATCCACGCCTGCGGGATGGTCGACCTGGTCGCCGACCTCGGCTGGACCCCCGGCGTGGTGGCCCGCGCCCGCGAGGCCCTGCGGGGCGGCGCGCCGATCCTCTGCGACGTGCAGATGGTCGCCAGCGGCGTCACCCGCAAGCGCCTGCCGGCGGACAACGACGTCGTGTGCACCCTCTCCGACCCGTCGGTGCCCGACCTCGCGGCGAAGCTCGGGACCACCCGCAGCGCCGCCGCCATGGAGCTGTGGCGCGACCGCATGGAGGGCGCCGTCGTCGCCGTGGGGAACGCGCCCACCGCGCTGTTCCGCCTCCTGGAGATGATCGAGGAGGGCGCGCCCCGGCCCGCCGCCGTCATCGGAGTCCCCGTGGGCTTCGTCGGGGCCGCCGAGTCCAAGGACGCGCTGGCCGACCACCCCTCGGGCCTGGAGCACCTGGTCGTCCGGGGCCGTCGCGGAGGCAGCGCCATCGCCGCCGCCGCGCTCAACGCGATAGCGAGCGAGGAAGAATGAGCGGCAAGCTGTACGGGGTCGGTCTCGGCCCCGGGGACCCGTCCCTGATGACCCTGCGCGCCGTCGAGGCCATCGCCGGCGCGGACGTGATCGCCTACCACAGCGCGCGCCACGGCCGTTCCATCGCCCGCTCGATCGCGGCGGCGCACATCCGCCCCGACCACGTCGAGGAACTCCTCGTCTACCCGGTGACGACCGAGATCAGCGACCACCCGGGCGGCTACCAGGGCGCGATGGACGAGTTCTACACCGAGGCCGCCGCGCGGCTCGCCGTCCACCTGGACGCGGGGCGCACGGTGGCCGTCCTCGCCGAGGGCGACCCGCTCTTCTACGGCTCGTACATGCATATGCACAAGCGGCTCGCGGACCGCTACGACACCGAGGTCGTCCCCGGCGTCACCTCGGTGTCCGCGGCCGCCGCACGCCTCGGCACACCGCTCGCGGAGGGCGAGGAGGTGCTGACGATCCTGCCGGGCACGCTGCCCGAGGAGGAGCTGACGGCCCGTCTGGCCGCCACCGACGCGGCCGTGGTGATGAAGCTCGGCCGCACCTTCCCGAAGGTCCGCCGGGCGATGGAGCGCGCCGGGCGGCTGCCGGAGGCCCGGTACGTCGAGCGGGCCACGATGGCGGGCGAGCGGCTCGCCGGACTCGCGGACGTCGACGCGGACTCGGTGCCGTACTTCTCGGTGGCCGTGCTGCCGAGCCGGGCCGGCCGGGAGCGCCCCGAGCGGGCGACGGACGGCCACGGAGTCGGTCAGGTGACCGTCGTGGGGACGGGCCCCGCGGGGCCGCTGTGGCTGACGCCGGAGACGCGCGGTGCGCTCGCCGAGGCAAGCGACCTGGTCGGTTACACCACGTACCTGGACCGGGTGCCGGTGCGCGCCGGGCAGCGGCGGCACGGCTCCGACAACCGCGTGGAGGCCGAGCGGGCGGAGTTCGCCCTGCAGCTCGCCGCGCGCGGGCACCGGGTGGCCGTCGTCTCCGGCGGCGACCCGGGGGTGTTCGCGATGGCGACCGCCGTCCTGGAGGCCGCCTCGGCCGCCGATTACGCGCACGTGCCGGTGCGGGTGCTGCCCGGGGTGACCGCCGCCAACGCGGCCGCCGCCCGCGCGGGCGCGCCCCTGGGGCACGACTACGCGGTCGTCTCGCTCTCCGACCGGCTCAAGCCGTGGGAGGTCATCGCGGAGCGGCTGCGGGCCGCCGCCTCGGCCGACCTGGTCCTCGCGCTCTACAACCCGGGCTCCCGCAGCCGCACCTGGCAGGTCGGCAAGGCGCGCGAGGTGCTCATGGAGCACCGGGCGCCGGACACGCCGGTCGTCGTCGCCCGCGACGTCGGCGGCGCGGGCGAGGAGGTGCGGATCGTGCGGCTGGCCGAACTGGACCCGTCCGAGGTCGACATGCGCACGATCCTGCTGGTCGGCTCGTCCCGCACCCAGGTGGTGCGGCGGGGCGACGGCCAGGAGGTCGTCTGGACCCCGCGGGACTACCCCGAGGGGTGAGGGCGGCGGCCGCCGTCCCGCGCGGAGGCTCTCCGGGGCTGGGTCGCGACGGTGGTCACCCCTCCGCGGGCGGGCGGCCGTCGTGCCTCCGCGCGGACGCCTCCCGCACCCACCGCCGCGCCTGGAGCACGTCGGTGACGGCCGGGACCCCGGCGGGCCCCCGCGGCCGCCGCACCACCACCACGGGCAGGCCCGCCTCCCGCGCGGCCGTCAGCTTGGGCGCGGTGGCCGCACCGCCGCTGTCCTTCGTGACGACGACGTCGATGCGGTGCCTCTGGAGGAGCTCTCGTTCACCCGCCAGGGTGAAGGGGCCGCGGTCCAGGAGCACGTCCATCCGGGGCGGGTGAGGTGGCTCCGGGCAGTCGACGGAGCGGACGAGGAACCACAGGGCGTCCAGGCCGGCGAACGCGGCGAGTCCCGTGCGGCCGGTCGTCAGGAACACCCGGCGGCCGAGTGCCGGCAGCAGGTCCGCGGCGGCCGCCAGGGAGGCGGCCGGATGCCAGTCGTCGCCCGCGACCGGCGTCCAGCCGGGGCGGCGCAGCGCGAGCAGCGGGACGTGCGCGGCGGCGGCCGCCAGGGCCGCGTTCTCGCTGATCCGCCCGGCGAAGGGGTGGGTGGCGTCCACCAGGGCGTCGACGGCGTGCGCCCGCAGCCAGTCGGCCAGCCCCTCCGCGCCGCCGAAACCGCCGATCCGCACGCCGCCGGGCGGGGTCCTGGGAGCGGCGACACGGCCCGCCAGGGACGTGGTCACGCGGAGCCCGGGCAGCGGTTCGGCGGCCAGGGACTCGGCGAGCTGCCGCGCCTCCGTGGTGCCGCCGAGGATCAGCAGGTGCACGGCGGAGGTCCCTTCGGGCGCAGCAGGTTGACTCGGTTCACAGGGAGGACGATCGGGTCGGTTCACGGACCCGGCCCCGGGGCGCGGCAGCCGCCCGACGCGGCGCACGGGCTCGGCTCACGCACCCCGGTTCACGCAGCGCCCGGCACGGCTCGGTTCACAGCGGTCCGCGCGGTGAACGCGGGCGCACGCGGCCCGCTCTCAGCACGCGTGCCGGTCACGCTCCGGCGAGTACAGGTGGCTGTCCCGGAACTGCTCGGCCCCCAGTGTGCGCCCGACCATGATGACGGCGGTGCGCAGCACCCCCGCCGCCTTCACCTGGCCGGCGATCTCGCCCAACGGGCCCCGCAGCACCAGCTCCTCGGGGCGCGAGGCGTACGCGACGACCGCGGCCGGGCAGGCGGCGCCGTAGTGCGGCAGCAGCTCCTCCACGACCCGGTCGACGTACCGCGCGGCGAGGTGGAGGACGATCAGCGCGCCGCTGCGGCCGAGCGTCGCCAGGTCCTCGCCCTCGGGCATGGCGGTGGCCTGCTGCGCGATCCGGGTCAGGATGACGGTCTGCCCGACCGTCGGCACGGTCAGCTCCCGCTTCAGCGCCGCGGCCGCCGCCGCGAAGGCCGGCACCCCCGGCACGACCTCGTACGGCACCCCGGCCGCGTCCAGCCTCCGCATCTGCTCGGCGACCGCGCTGAACACCGAGGGGTCGCCGGAGTGCAGCCGGGCGACGTCCTGGCCCTGCTCGTGCGCCCGGACCAGCTCGGCGGTGATCTCGTCGAGGTCCAGCTCGGCGGTGTCGACCAGGCGTGCGCCCGGCGGGCACTCGGCGAGCAGTTCGCGCGGCACGAGGCTGCCCGCGTACAGGCAGACCCCGCAGGCGGCGAGGGTCCGCGCGCCGCGCACGGTGATGAGGTCGGCGGCGCCGGGGCCCGCGCCGACGAAGTACACGGTCATCGGTTCTCCTGGGGTGCGTGCGGGTCCTGGTCGCCGGGTGCGGGGGCGTCGTGCGGCTTGCGCGCGGTCCACTGGGTCACCGGCATCGCCTGCCGCCAGCCGGTGAACCCGCCCACCGGCACCGCGTGCGCGACGGCGAGCCTGACCAGCTCGCCCCCGTACCGCCGGCGGGCCTCCGCGAGGAGCGCCTCCGACTCCAGCGTCACCGTGTTGGCGACCAGCCGTCCGCCGGGCGGGAGCGCCGCCCAGCAGGCCTCCAGGAGCCCCGGCGACGTCAGTCCGCCGCCGATGAACACGGCGTCGGGGCGCGGCAGTCCGCCGAGGACGTCGGTCGCGGCGCCCGTCACGACCCGGAGCCCCGGTACGCCGAGCCGGTCGGCGTTGCGGGCGATGCGCGCGGCCCGCTCGGGGTCGCGTTCGACGCTGACGGCCCGGCAGGCGGGGTGGACGCGCATCCACTCGATGCCGATCGACCCCGAGCCGCCGCCGATGTCCCACAGGAGCTCGCCCGGCGCGGGGGCGAGGACGCCGAGCGTCACCGCGCGGACGTGCCGTTTGGTGAGCTGCCCGTCGTGCTCGTAGGCGTCGTCCGGGAGCCCCGGCACGGCGCCCAGGTGCGGCGCCCCGGGGGCGCGACGGCACTCCAGGGCGACGATGTTGAGCGGATCCCCGGAGGGCGCGTCCCAGGCGTCGGCCGTCGCCTCGTCGCCGACGTGCTCCTCGGGAGCGCCGAGTCGCTCCAGGACCCGCATCCGGCTCGGACCCCAGCCCCGCTCGCGCAGCAGGGCGGCGACGGCGGCGGGGGTTTCGGCGTTCGCGCTCAGGACGAGCAGCCGGCGGCCGTGGTGCAGCGCGGCGGCCAGCCGGGCCTCGGGGCGGCCGACGAGCGTGACCACCTCCACGTCCTCCAGCGGCCAGCCGAGCCGGGCGGCGGCGTACGAGACCGACGACGGGTGCGGCAGCACGCGCAGGGCGTCCGCACCAAGCTCCTCGGTCAGCGCCCGGCCGATGCCGTAGAACATCGGGTCGCCGCTGGCCAGGACGGCGAGGCGGCGGCCGGCGTGGGCGGCGAGCAGGGCGGGGACGGCGGGTCGCAGCGGGGTGGGCCAGGCGACCCGCTCGGCGGCGCATCCGGGTGGCAGGAGGTCCAGTTGGCGCTTCCCCCCGATCACTGCCTCCGCGTCGCGCAGGGCGTCCCGCGCGGTGCCGGAGAGGCCCGACCAGCCGTCGGCGCCGATGCCCACGACGGTGACGGGCGGCGGGGGCGGGGCCGTCGGGCCGGGAGTCACTGCGCGGTACCTCGTGCCTCGGAGCGTCGCTGTTCGAACGGACTCGGCGCAGTTTACGGTCCGCCGCCTGTAGCGGGGCTGTCGGGTGCGTCACGCCCTCGAACAGGTCCCGGACGGCGGACGGGCGGGAACCGCCCCAGGGGGTTCCCGCCCGACGGCCTCTCGACCGGAGTGCGGCCTCAGATGCCGAGCCGCTCCAGGAAGTGGAAGAAGAGCAGTTCGGCGGAGGGTTCGGCCGGGGCCCGGAAGACCGGGACGAGCACGTCCGCGGAGGTCTCCCGGCCGGTGCCCTCCTCCGCCCACGCCGCGGCCCGCTCGGCGGCGTCCTCCGGGCTGAGGAAGAGGTCCTCCACGCCCGGCCCCTCGGGGGCCAGGTAGTCGCCCATCGCGTCCCGCGCGAGCGCCGCGTTCCAGCCGCCGGTCTCCGGCGCCGCGGCCTCGACGACCACGCACGCGCTGTCCATGACGAACCCGAAGAGCGCCGGTGCGCCCGTCTCCTGCGCCAGCTTGTTCATGTCGCCGACGTCCGGCACGTCCGGGCGGCTCGGGTGCTCCCACACCTGCCAGCCGTCCGCGCGGCGTTCGTGCAGCGTCAGGCCCTCCCGTACGCCCGCGAGCGCGTCCAGCTCGTTCAGGGCGCGCTCGCTGCGCGCGACGACGTAGTAGCCCCAGTAACCCATGCCCGTATCCCCCACTGTGATCGACGGCCGCGGCACGCAGTGACTCCAGCACACACTTGCGATGTCCGCCACCCATACCGTCAGACGAACTGATGCCCGGTCCCGTTCCGTCCGTGCGCCTTGTCGTCCTGAAGCGCCGTCAGCTTGCGGACGAACAGGAGCGCGGACACGGCGGCGGCGAGGAGGAGCATGTCCCCGGCGATGCACACTCCGGTCGCCGACCGCACCTCCTCCGCACCCTCGGCCCGGTCGTACAGCCTGCCGCCGAACTCGGTGAACCAGCAGCCGAGCAGCCAGAACGTCCACCAGGCGTTGATGCCGCTGTTCGGCACGTCGACGGTGCCGTGGTCGGCGACCGGCGGGCGGCTCGCCTCCCAGACGTCCAGCGCGATCCGGCGCGGGAACCACAGGTTCACGATCGGCACGAACCAGGACCAGACGGTCCACCCACGCCTCTTGGAGTGGTACTCGGGCGCGAACACCTCGGCGTTGACGCGGACCCGGTGGAACCAGACCAGGAAGACGACCCCCGTCGCCAGCAGGCCGGCCGACCACACGAGGGACGCCACGGTCTCCAGGGTGTCGGCCCGGTCGGCCGCGGCCTGGACCTCGGCCCCCCAGGCGCCGCCGATCAGATCCGTCATCACGCCGTAGGTGTGGAACTCCGCGGCGAGGCAGAACAGTCCCGCCGCGATCATCACCGCGAGCAGCGTCACCACGGCCTGGCTCAGCCCCACCGGGGACTTCAGCACCGCGGAGGGCCCCGCCGGGTAGGCCCACGGCGGCGGCTCCGGGTACAGGGGCAGCGCGCCGGGCGCGGGATACGGGTGCGCGTACCCCGGAGGAACCGCCACGGCGGGCCCGCCGACGGAGACGGGCGCACCGGCGGGGACGGGGGCACCGGCGGGGACGGGCGCTGCGCGGTCCGCGCCGGCCGCCCCCTCGGCGTCGTCGGCCTCGTCGTCGTCGGCCCCGGGGCCGACCGCCGACTCCGGGTGCGGGTCCGCGTGGCCGGGCGCGGCCGTCGACCCGCCGGGCCCGTACGTGGCGCAGCGCGGGCACAGGCCGTCCGCGGTCGCCGCGGCTCTCGCCCGGCAGTGTGAGCACAGCATGATCCGGTCAACCCCCCACAGGTCCCGCCCCTCACCGAGCGGCGCGGGCGCCAGCGGAAGATACGTGACCTCAGGTGACCGCGTCCACCGGCTTCCGCGCAGCTCAGCGGGGTCCCGGGCGCCTCTCGACGCGGACCCGGGCCCGCCCTCCGCGCCGCGTCCCCGCGCACGGCCGGCGCACCCCGCGCCCCGCGCCCCGCACCCCGCGCCCCGCCCTCAGCGCACCGCGCGCGCCCGCGCCGCGAACTGGTCCCACGTCAGCGGCCGCTCCGTGTCCCACACGCGCTGGGCGAGCGCGGCGAGCGGGAGGCGGATCGCGGTGGCGATCTGCTCGGGGGTCTGCGCCTCGGCCTGGTCGCACCAGATCGCGAACACGCCGCCGAGGATCTGGTCGTCGTACCGCGCGGGCACCGGTTGCGTGCCGCGCAGGACGAGCGGGGACCACTCCTCGTAGATGCGCCGCCCGGTCGGGTACCGGAAGGTGTTGGGCTCGCCGAGGACGTAGTACAGGTACTCGTCGTTGAGGTTGACGACCTTCCAGTCGTCGTCCAGGTACTCGCGCGGCTCGCGGGCGCCGATCTCCTTGCCCGTCCAGTACTCGACCTCGCGGTCCCGGTTCGGCCGCACCGCGCCGTCGGGGTGCAGGCCGTCGTTCCAGACCTTCACCGTGGTCTTGCCGGCCTTCTCGACGGTCTCCTGCCGGTCGTTCAGCCACGCGGTGGCGAGGTCCTGGACGGTCGCGTCCGCCCCGTACCGCTCGCGGGCGAGCGCGGCGAGGCGGGGGTAGGACGCCTCGGGGTCGGACTTCACGAGCGCCTGGTACTCGTCGCCGCCCAGGTGCCAGGAGCGGCCGGGGAACAGCTCCGCGTACTCGCGCAGCAGCGAGTCGATCAGCCGCGCGGAGGCGGGGTTGCCGATGTCGATGGCCCCCCTGGTGGCCCGGCCGCTCGCGTCGCGCAGCTGGAGGTCCGGGTACGCGTCGATGACCGCTCCCAGGTGCCCGGGTGAGTCGATCTCCGGGACCACGGTGATGTGCAGGCTGTCCGCGAGCCTGAGGATGCGGCGCACCTCGTCCTTGGAGAGCGCGTCCTCGGACACGATCTCCGGGTGGTCGTCCGACTCGATGCGGAAGGCCTGGTCGTCGGAGAAGTGCAGTCCGAACTGGTTCAGCTTCAGGTCGGCCGCCTCGCGCAGCCGGTCCTCGATCCACCGCGCGGTGAACGGTTTGCGCGCGTTGTCCAGCATCAGGCCGCGCTGCGGCTTCGCCGGACGGTCCTTCACCGTGCCCTCGGGAACGCGCCCCTGGGCCCGCACCGACTGCTTGACGGTGCGGGTCCCGTAGAACGCGCCCGCCTCGTCGGCGCCGGTGATCCGCACCCGCCCGTCGCGGACGGTCATGGTGTACGACTCCGCGGGACCGCCGCCCGCCACGTCCAGCTCGACGTCGCCCGCCCGGGCGTCGGCGTCCCCGCCGTAGTCGATGCCGAGCTCCCCGGCGAGCAGCCTGCCCTCGTCGGCGAGGCCGTCGTCCCGGACGAGCACCCGGCTGTCCTCGGCCGGCCGCCAGCCAGGACCGCGGGCCGCGGTGTGCTCCCGGACGGCCGGGACGGCCCGGGGCGGCTTCGACAGGGCGTAGGAGCGGGACGGCGAGGGGGACGCCGACGCGGGCGCGGACGACGACGGGTCGGCGGCCTGTTCGCGGCCGGTGTCCTGCCCGTCGCCCCCGCACCCGGCCAGGAGCAGTCCCAGGGCCGCCGCTCCGGCGACCCCGGCCGTCACCGCCCCGGTGACCACCGCGCCGCGCGTCGGCCGCTCCGCCCGCCTGCGCCGACGGCCGGTCACCGGGCACCGCCGCCGCGCACGCGGTGCGCCCTCGCCTGGTGTCGCCTGCTGTGGGTTCCGGGGTTCACGTCGTCGACCTCGCCTCGCTCGTCGTCCTCCCGATCGTCGTCCCGCGCGGGGTGCTCCCGCACGGCGGCGACGGCCGTCCGTGGCTCCTGGGGCGCGCGCCCCGGGGCGGCACCGGATCGCGGATGGCCGGATTCCACCCCGGTCCTCGGCCGGTCACCGGCCGCCGGGTGTCGTCGAAGTCCACTCCGTGCATCCAAACTCTCCCGTTCAGGTGAAATTCGCGCATCCGTCGGACAACTCCCGTCACCCGCGGATACCGTGCCTCTGATGTCGTGACGCACTCCGGCTCGACGAGCCGCACCCTTCCGGCCACCCGCGGCCGGACCGCCGCGACCCTTCCGGCCGCCGCCCGCCCCTTCCACCGCCGGCACGCCGTCCTCCGCTCACCGCTCACCGCTTCCCAGGAGCCTCCGCTGTCCTCCCGACCCGACCGGCGCCCTCCGGGCCTCGACCGGCTCAACGCGGCCCCTCTCTCCGACGCCCTCGACCAGCTGCTGGCCTGCTGCGCCTGCCCCGAATGGGCCGCTCGCATCGCCGCCCACCGCCCCTACCCCGATCTGGGCTCCCTGCTCGCCGCCGCCGACGAGGCGGCCTACGACCTCTCCCCCGCGGCCCTGACGGCCGCGCTGGCGGCCGAGTCCGCGCCCCGGCTCCCACCGGGCTCCCCCGGCCCGCCCGCGGCCGCCCACACGGCGCTGAGCGCCGCTTACTCCGCCTACGAGAGCCGCTTCGGGCACGCCTTCGTGATCTGCCTGGACGCCTTCGACCCGTCCCGGCGCCTCGACCAGCTGCTCGCCGCCGTCCGCACGCGCCTCGCCCTGGCGCCGGAGGACGAGCGGGCGCTGGCCGCCGACGAGCTGCGCGCCCTGGTCCGCGGTCGGCTGGCCCGCGCGCTGGCCCGCCCCGGAACACGCTCCGATAGCCCGTACGTGCCTGTTTGATCACACCCGCAGGGCCGGGGTGAAGGATCCGACAGCGCGTCGATACGATGACCCACGGCCGGTGGACCGTACCCGGCCGGGTCAGACCGACATCGAAGCCGGCAGGCCCCCGATCCGCTCCCGGAGGGTATTTCCGTGCCGGCTGGAACGCTGTATCGCGGCCGGGAAGGAATGTGGAGTTGGGTGGCTCACCGAGTCACCGGCGTCCTCATCTTCTTCTTCCTGTTCGTCCACGTCCTCGACACCGCACTCGTGCGGGTCTCCCCCGAGGCGTACGACGAGGTGGTCGCCACCTACAAGACGCCGCTCGTCGCGCTCATGGAGTACGGCCTCGTCGCCGCCGTCCTGTTCCACGCGCTGAACGGCCTCCGGCTGATCGCCGTGGACTTCTGGTCGCAGGGCCCCCGCTACCAGAAGCAGATGCTCTGGACCGTGGTGGGCCTCTGGGGCGTGCTGATGCTCGGCGCGCTGTACCCGGTCCTCGGCCACGCCTTCGCTGAAGTCTTCGGGAGCTGACGACGATGTCCACTGACACCACCGCGTCCGGCGTCGGGCCCGTAGAGTCCGCGCCCCGCTTCGACCGCGACAACCCGGCGCCCTACATCGAGCCGCCGCGGCTGCGCACCTCCAAGACCCCCAAGTCGACCCGCGGCAACTTCGAGCTCTACGGCTGGCTGTTCATGCGCCTGTCGGGGATCGTGCTCGTCGTCCTGGTCCTCGGCCACCTGCTGATCCAGCTCGTCCTCGACGGCGGCGTCTCCAAGATCGGCTTCGCGTTCGTCGCGGGCCGCTGGGCGTCCCCGTTCTGGCAGGTCTGGGACCTGCTGATGCTGTGGCTGGCCATGCTGCACGGCGGGAACGGCCTGCGCACGGTCGTCAACGACTACGCGGAGCGCGATTCCACCCGCCTGTGGCTGAAGGGCCTGCTCTACACCGCCACGGTGTTCACCATCCTGCTCGGCACGCTGGTGATCTTCACCTTCGACCCGAACATCCGCTAGAGCCCGGGGCTGACGCGACCAATGAAGATCCACAAGTACGACACCGTCATCGTCGGCGCGGGCGGCGCCGGCATGCGCGCGGCCATCGAGTCGACCAAGCGCAGCCGTACCGCCGTGCTGACCAAGCTGTACCCCACCCGCTCCCACACGGGCGCCGCGCAGGGCGGCATGGCCGCCGCGCTCGCCAACGTGGAGGAGGACAACTGGGAGTGGCACACCTTCGACACCGTCAAGGGCGGTGACTACCTGGTCGACCAGGACGCCGCCGAGATCCTCGCGAAGGAGGCCATCGACTCCGTCCTCGACCTGGAGAAGATGGGCCTGCCCTTCAACCGGACGCCCGACGGCACGATCGACCAGCGCCGATTCGGCGGGCACTCCCGCAACCACGGCGAGGCCCCCGTCCGCCGGTCCTGCTACGCCGCGGACCGCACCGGCCACATGATCCTCCAGACGCTGTACCAGAACTGCGTCAAGGAGGGCGTGGAGTTCTTCAACGAGTTCTACGTCCTCGACCAGCTCCTGGTCGACGTGGACGGCGTGCAGACCTCCGCCGGCGTCGTCGCCTACGAGCTCGCGACCGGCGAGATCCACGTCTTCCAGGCGAAGTCCGTGATCTACGCCTCCGGTGGCACCGGCAAGTTCTTCAAGGTGTCCTCCAACGCGCACACCCTGACCGGCGACGGCCAGGCCGCCGTCTACCGGCGCGGGCTGCCCCTGGAGGACATGGAGTTCTTCCAGTTCCACCCGACGGGCATCTGGCGCATGGGCATCCTGCTCACGGAGGGCGCCCGCGGCGAGGGCGGCATCCTGCGCAACAAGGACGGCGAGCGCTTCATGGAGAAGTACGCGCCGGTCATGAAGGACCTCGCGTCCCGTGACGTCGTCTCGCGCTCGATCTACACCGAGATCCGCGAGGGCCGCGGCTGCGGTCCCGAGGGCGACCACGTCTACCTCGACCTCACGCACCTCCCGCCGGAGCAGCTCGACGCCAAGCTGCCCGACATCACCGAGTTCGCGCGGACCTACCTCGGCATCGAGCCCTACACGGACCCGATCCCGATCCAGCCGACCGCGCACTACGCCATGGGCGGCATCCCGACCAACGTCAAGGGCGAGGTCCTGCGGGACAACACCACCGTCGTCCCCGGCCTGTACGCGGCCGGCGAGGTCGCCTGCGTGTCCGTGCACGGCGCCAACCGCCTGGGCACCAACTCGCTGCTCGACATCAACGTCTTCGGCAAGCGGGCCGGCATCGCGGCCGCGGAGCACTCGCAGACCGCGGAGTTCGCCGAACTGCCCGAGGACCCGGCCGGCCTCGTCGTCGCCCAGGTCGAGCGGCTGCTGAGCTCCACCGGGTCCGAGCGGGTGGCGGACATCCGCCGCGAGCTCCAGGAGACGATGGACGCCAACGTGATGGTCTTCCGCACGGAGCAGACCATCAAGACGGCCGTCGCGAAGATCGGCGAGCTGCGCGAGCGCTACCTGAACGTGTCGGTGCAGGACAAGGGCAAGCGGTTCAACACCGACCTCCTGGAGGCGATCGAGCTGGGCAACCTGCTCGACCTGGCCGAGGTCATGGCCGTGTCCGCGCTGGCGCGCAAGGAGTCCCGCGGCGGTCACTACCGCGAGGACTTCCCCAACCGCGACGACGTCAACTTCATGCGCCACACCATGGCGTACCGCGAGGTCGGCGACGACGGCGCCGAGTCGATCCGGCTCGACTACAAGCCGGTCGTGCAGACCCGCTACCAGCCGATGGAGCGTAAGTACTGATGGCTACCCCCACCCTGACCAAGTCCGACAGCGCGGACGCGCCGGAGCCCGGTTTCGCCGACTCGCCGTACATCGCGGTCACCTTCCGGATCCGCCGGTACAACCCCGAGGTGTCCGCCGACGCCGAGTGGCAGGACTTCGAGATCCAGATCGACCCGAAGGAGCGTGTCCTCGACGCCCTTCACAAGATCAAGTGGGACGTCGACGGCACCCTGACGTTCCGGCGCTCCTGCGCGCACGGCATCTGCGGCTCGGACGCCATGCGCATCAACGGCCGCAACCGGCTGGCGTGCAAGACGCTGATCAAGGACCTGAACCCGAAGAAGCCCATCACGGTCGAGGCCATCAAGGGACTGACGGTCCTGAAGGACCTCGTCGTCGACATGGAGCCCTTCTTCCAGGCCTACCGCGACGTCATGCCGTTCCTCGTCACCACGGGCAACGAGCCGACCCGTGAGCGGCTGCAGAGCGCCGAGGACCGGGAGCGGTTCGACGACACCACCAAGTGCATCCTGTGCGCCGCGTGCACGTCGTCCTGCCCGGTCTTCTGGAACGACGGCCAGTACTTCGGCCCGGCGGCCATCGTCAACGCGCACCGGTTCATCTTCGACTCGCGCGACGAGGCCGGCGAGCAGCGCCTGGAGATCCTGAACGACAAGGACGGCGTGTGGCGCTGCCGTACCACGTTCAACTGCACGGACGCCTGCCCGCGCGGCATCGAGGTCACGAAGGCGATCCAGGAGGTCAAGCGCGCGCTGATCACGCGCCGCCTGTGACCAGGCGCTGACGCCCCCTCAGGGCCCGTCCCCGGTTCGTCCGGAGGCGGGCCCTTCGGCGTCGCGGTGTCCCGCGTATCCCACCCCGGGGCGATGGCTTCCCGGGCGACGGGGTCGGTAGGCTCGAAGGGCGGTCGACCAGGGCCGGCGGTGGCGAGATGGGGGACGCAGGGCGATGAGCGATCCGAACCAGAACCCGTACGCGGGCGACTCCGGGGCCTACGGGTACCCGGGCGGCGACCAGGGCCAGTACGGCTGGGGCCCCGGCAAGCAGCCCCCGCAGCCGCCGGGCTACGGCTACCCGGCCCCGGCCTACGGGCCGCCCGCCGGCGGCTACGGCTACCCGCAGGACGCCGGCTACCCGGTGCCGGCGGCGGGCGGCGCGCCCCAGGTCGCGATCGGCGACATCTCGGTGGTCGGCGACCAGATCCTCACCCCGAGCGGCCCGATGCCGCTGCGCGGCGCGGTCTGGAACGCCGTCGACATGTCGCGCACCGAGGAGAAGATGCCGGCCGTCGCGATCGTCCTCGCGGTGCTCTTCTTCTTCGTCTGCTTCCTCGGGCTGCTCTTCCTCCTGATGAAGGAGAAGACCACCACCGGCTACATCCAGGTCACCGTCACGAGCGCGGGCCGCACCCACCAGACGATGATCCCGGCCACCGGCCCGGACTCGTTCGCCTGGGTGATGGCGCAGGTCAACTACGCCCGCACGCTGAGCCTGTAGGCGCGTTCGCCGGGGGCGTCCCATACCAGCGCCAGGAGGTGCGTCGGGCGCGCCCCGGGAGGTCCCCGCGGCCGGTGGCCCACAGGAGCGCCGGCCAGGGGGCCGCCTCCGCGCGGGGGACGTCCGGGAAGAGCCGGTCCAGTGAGCGGGCGACCAGATCGGCGGGCGGCTCCCAGGGGAGGCCGAGTCCCGCGGCGATGTCGTGCGCGTGCACAAGGGTCTCGACGACGCCCATGGCGGCGAACCCCTCCGGGTCGGACGCCCCGTAGCCGTGGTGCGAGCGGACCGCGGGCGGCGTCGTGCGCGTCATGGCGACCAGCAGCGCGCCGCAGGCCTCCAGGACCTGCAGCAGGCCCGCCGGGCCGGCGGCGCGGTCGGCGTGGACGGCGTTTGCCGGTCCCCCGGGTCGCCGGGCCTCCCAGACGAAGGGCACCTCCGCGTCCCGCGGCGGCGTGCGCGGACCGAGCTGCGCCGCGTAGGCGAAGAGGTCGTCCGCCAGGTGCTCGACCGTCTCCCAGCAGGTCCACTCCAAGGTGCCCGCCGGCGCGTCCCAGGCGTCGTCCGGGACGTCCTCCAGAAGCGCCACCGCGAGCCCGACGGCCACGTCCACGTCGTCGGGTGCGACAGGGGCGCGTTCCGCGTCCGAGTCCCTAAGGGGCTGTGGCGCGCGTTGCGCTGATCCGTCCATGGCCGGACCCTACGGCGATCTCCATCGGGTGTCCAAGGACTTCCCTCTCCACTTGAACATGTTCAAAAGCAGGGCTACCGTCACTCCTGACAGCGTTTTTGAACGCGTTCAACGAGGCCGCCAACGGCCGCGCACAAGGGTGGGACCCCATGGACCTCACAGTCGTCTCGTACGTCGTCTACCTGCTCGTCAGCATCGGGCTGACCGTCTGGGTCGCCAGGACGCTCAGCCGGAACGGCAAGGTCTTCCTGTCGGACGTCCTCAAGGGCAACGAGAAGCTCGCGGACGCCGTCAACCACCTGCTCGTCGTCGGCTTCTACCTGGTGAACCTCGGGTTCGTCGCGCTCTTCCTGCGGGCCGAGCGCGAGGTCGGCGAGACGGCGGGGCTCTTCGAGGCCCTGTCGGTGAAGCTCGGCGTCGTGCTCCTCGTGCTCGGCGTGCTGCACCTGGGCAACGTCTTCGTCCTGAACAAGATCCGCCGCCGGGGCCTGATGGAGCGTGAGCAGACCCCGCCGGTCGACCCGCAGGGCTGGATCGGCGGGACCGCCCCCACCGGTGCGGGCGCGTGACCGCGCAACGCACCGCCGTAGGCCGGGGCGCCGCCCGCACCCCGGTCCGCGGGCTCACCGTGCTCTACGACGCGAACTGCCCGCTGTGCGCCTTCGTGCGCGCGTGGATGGGTCGTCAGCGGGCCCTGGTCCCGCTGACGTTCGTCCCGGCCGGCTCGCCCGCCGCCGTCGAGCGGTTCCCGACGCTCGACCCGGCGGCGACGCTGTCGGAGGTCACCGTCGTCGGCGACGCGGGGCAGGTCTACACGGGCCAGGCAGCCTGGGAAGTGTGCCTGTGGGCGCTCGCCGAACACCGCCCGATGGCGCACAGGCTCACCACGTCGGGGGGCGCCGCGTTCGCCAAGGGAGCCGTCCTGGCCGCGGCGAAGTACCGCCGGTCGCAACGGAAGCTCCCGGACCCGCCGCCGCCTCGGCAGCCCGCGGGCTCCTGGGGCGGCGGACCGTACATCAGCGCGGACGGCTGGTCGTACGACCCCGCCCGGGACTGGGTCCTGCGGCAGCCGCCCCCGCCCCAGGACCCCGACTGCGGCGGCTCGTGCCCCGCGCCGAGCTGAGCGCGCCGGTGGCGCGAGGCCGGGTTCAGGGGCCCGCGGACGGGGAGTCGCCCGAGGTCCGCGGGCCAGGCTCTAGGCTCGGGACCGTGTCGGAGAAGCCAGAGCAGAACGAGACCCCCGAGAACGCGACCCCAGGGCCGGACACGGCCCCGGCCGCGGGCGACGCGGCCGGGACCGGCCCCGCGAAGGGCGAGCAGACCAGGGCGCTCATCCTGGAGACGGCGCTGCGCCTGTTCCAGGAGCGGGGGTACGACAGGACCACGATGCGGGCCATCGCCCAGGAGGCCGGGGTCTCGGTCGGCAACGCGTACTACTACTTCGCCGGCAAGGAGCACCTGATCCAGGGGTTCTACGACCGGATCGGCGTCGAGCACCAGGCCGCCGTGCGGACGGTCCTGGAGCGGGAGACGGACTTCGAGGCCCGGTTCGCCGGGGTCCTCACCGCCTGGCTCGACGTGGCGGGTCCCTACCACGAGTTCGCGGCGCAGTTCTTCAAGAACGCCGCCGACCCGGAGAGCCCGCTGAGCCCGTTCTCGCCGGAGAGCGAGCACGCGCGGGTCGCGGCCGTGCGGACGCACCGGGAGGTGCTCGCGGGCTCCCGGGCCAAGGTCGCGCCGGAGCTGGCCGACGCGGTGCCCGAGCTGATGTGGCTGGCCCAGATGGGGCTGGTCCTCTACTGGGTGTTCGACCGCTCGGAGGACAGCGAGCGCACCCGCCTGCTCGCCCTGCGCGGGGCCCGGCTCACCGCCCACGGCGTGCGGCTGTCCCGCTTCCGCCTGCTGCGCCCCCTGGTCCGCGAGGTGCACGAGCTGTTCGTCGACTTCCTGCCCGGGATGGCGGAGACCGTCGCCCGCCGCGCGGGGGCGTGACGCGGGGGCGTGACCCGCGCGGACCGTCGTCCGCGCGGGGTTGTTCCGTCAGATGCGCTCCAGTTCCCACAGCCGGTACACGCCCGAGCCGTCGGTCATGTTCTGCGTCCCGCCGACTCCGTTCGTGCTGAGCACGTAGTCCTTGCGCTGCCAGAGCGGGATCAGCGGCACGTCCCTCGCCACCTCGCGCTGAAGCGCGGCGAAGTCGTCCACGGCCCGCGCCCGGGCGCTGTAGCGCTGGGTGTCGACGACGAGGGCGTCGATCGTCCGGTTGGAGTAGCCGTTGGAGAGGCTGTTCTCGGTGCCGACCAGCGGCTGGGCGAAGGTGTCGGGGTCGGGGTAGTCGGCGAGCCAGCCCACGACGTAGGCGTCGAACTTCCCGTTGAGGTAGCCGCTCTGGAAGTCCTGCCAGTCGTGGTAGCTGACGTCGACGTCGAAGAGGCCTCCCGTCTCCAGCTGCTTCTCGATGAGCGAGGCCTCCTTCCTGATCTCGCCGCCGCCCGCCCGGAACCCGATCCCGATCTTGACGGGCAGCTCGGCGCCCGATTCCTGGAGCAGCTTCCGCGCCTTGGCCACCGACGGCTTGGAGTAGGCGTCGAAGAACGGGGTACGGTGCCCCTCGATCCCGCGCGGGATGACCGAGTACAGCGGCTCCACGGTGTCGAGGTACGCGCCCGAGGCCACCTCGGGCCGGTCGACCAGCCACGCCGCCGCCTGCCGCGTCGCCCGCTGCGCGAACGGCGTCCCCTTGCGCACGTTGAGCACCAGGTTGCGGATCTCGGCGCTGTCGCCCTCCGCGACCCGCACGTCCCGGTCGGTCGCGTCCGTGTCGCTGATCACCTTCGGCGGCAGCTGGCGCGAGGCGACGTCGACGTCCCGCTTCTGCCAGCTCGCGTCGAGCGCGTCGGCGTCCTCGAAGTACCGGATGGTGACCGGCAGACCCGTCTTGTGCGCGGCGCCCCGGTAGTCGGGGTTCGGCGCCAGCTCGGCGTACTGCTTCTCCTTGTACTTCTTCAGGACGTACGGTCCCGAGCCGTCGACGCCGGTCCCCTCGCGCAACTTGTCTGCGGGGTACTCCTCGCGGTCCACGATCGAGCCGGCGCCGGTCGCGATACGCATCGGGAACGTGGCGTCGTCGGTCTTGAGCCGGAAGACGACGTCACGGCCGTCGGGCTCCACCGACTTGATGTTGGTGAGCAGCGAGGCGGCGCCGTTCTCGTCGTCGATGGCGAGCAGCCGGTCGAAGGAGTACTTGACGTCCTCGGCGGTCACCTCGCGGCCGCTGGAGAACTTCAGGCCCTCGCGCAGCGTGCAGCCGTAGGTGCGCAGTCCGTCGCCGATGAACGCGCACGACGACGCCGCGTCGGGGACGGGCTGGGTGCCGCCCGGTTCGAAGCTCAGGAGCGACTGGAAGAGGTTGCTGTAGAGGGCCCAGGAGCCGGTGTCGTAGCCGCCCGCCGGGTCCAGGGAGGTGACCGCGTCCACCGTTCCCACGGTCACGGGATCGGCCTTCTCCTCGCCCGGTAGGAGCTGCCAGGCGCCCACGCCGGCGGCCGCGAGGGCCGCACAGCTCGCCAGTATTCGTATGCCGACCGCTTTCATGACCTGTTCCTGTTTCGAGCCCCACCCGGAAGTTGCGGCACACTGAACCACAGGTGTTTCCGGTGAGGGAAGGGGATCGGGGAGCGGTCCGGTCAAATGTTCCCCAGCCGTGTCACGCCTGCCGGGAGGCGAGCTGGACGACGGTGATGTCGGCGGGGGCCCCGACCCGTACCGGGGGTCCCCAGGCGCCCGCGCCGCGCGTGACGTAGAGCTGGGTGTCGCCGTACCGGTCGAGCCCCTCGAGCGTCGGGTTCGCGGCGGCCGCCACGTAGTTGAGCGGCCACATCTGGCCGCCGTGGGTGTGCCCCGAGAGCTGCAGGTCCACGCCGTGCTCGACCGCCTCGTGGATCATCACCGGCTGGTGCGCGAGGAGGACGGACGCGCGCCCGGGGTCGCGGTCGCCGAGGGCCCTGCCGTAGTCCGGGGCGTCGCCGTGGTCCTCGCCGGAGACGTCGTTGACGCCGGCCAGGTCGAAGCCGGGGATCTCCACCCGCTCGTTGCGCAGCGGCCGCAGGCCCAGTTCCCGCACGTGGTCGACCCACTCCTCGACGCCGGAGTAGTACTCGTGGTTGCCGGTCACGAAGAAGGAGCCGTGGCGCGCCCGGAGGCCGGCCAGCGGCTCCGCCGCGGTGCCCAGGTCGGCGACCGTGCCGTCGACGAGGTCGCCGACGACGGCCACCAGATCGGGCCCGGTCGCGTTGATGGTGTCGACGATCCGCTGCGTGTGGGCGCGGCCCAGGACGGGTCCCAGGTGGATGTCGCTGACCACGGCGATCCGGTAGCCGTGCGCGGAGCGCGGCAGCTTGGCCAGCGGGACGGTGACGCGCTTGACCGTGGGTCCGCTCAGCACGTTGGAGGTGCCGTAGGCGACCGTTCCGGCGGCGGCCAGGGCCGCGGCGCCGCCGACGACGCGGGAGACGAACAGGCGGCGGGAGGGCAGGTGGAGGCCGGCGGCCGGGGCGGGGGCCTCGGGGGCGCGGTCGGGGCCCTCCGCGGCCGGTGCGTCCGCGGACGGCGGCGCCGGGTGCTCCGCGGCGGCGACGCCGGCCGGAGCCGCCGCCGGCACCGGCCGGGCGGCCGCATCCCCTTCCGCGCGGTCGTCGGCGGGCCGGGAAGCCCCCTCGGCCTCCCGCGCGGCGGCGCGACGGGCGAGCACCCGCAGCAGCACCGGGCGGACGAGTTCGGCCACCGCGAGCGCGAGCAGCAGGTAGAGCAGGAGCGCCGCCCAGAGGAAGCCCGGCCAGGCCAGCGTCTGCTTGAGCACGAACGGCAGGTCGGAGCGGGCGGAGACCTGCGCCGCGATCATGGCGAGCGGGAGCGCGACGAAGGCGGCGGCGCCGACCCGCCGCCAGGGCGAGCCCTCGCTCGTGGTGTCGCGCACCAGCCGCCGCCAGAGGTACCAGTGGGCCGCCCCCACGACGCCGAGCGCGACCAGGCCGACCAGCACGAAGACGATGATCACGCGGACCCCCCGGCGGTGCGGCGCAGGGCCCGCACACCGCGGAACCCGATCACGCCGACCGCCGTCCCCAGGAGGAAGGACGTGACGGCGAGCATCAGGTGCACCCAGAAGTACCCGGTCGGGTCACCGGCGTCGTCGAAGGCGAGACCGCTTCCGTCCTGCCACAGATTCTTGACGAAAGTGGTCCAAATGACCCACGACCAGGCTCCGAAGGCGAGCAGGAACCAGGAGACGGGGCGGCTGAGCTTCATGGCCCAAGTATGGACAAGGCCGGTCTCGGCGCAGTCACCACCCTCCGCACCCTGTACTTTCTCGAACATGTCCGCGTTCAGGAAAGCTTTTTCGACGGCCGTCGCCGCCGTTCTCGTCACCGTCCTGGCCGCCCCGGGGGCCCTCGCCGACGAGAAGCCGAAGCCGTCGAAGACGCCCGTCCCGCCCGCCTCCATGTCGACGGTCGGCGGCGAACTCCTCGGGCGGCCGGGCACCCAGGTGTCGCTGGGCGCGGGTGCGCCCGTGCTGCCGAAGGACCTGACGGGGCGCTCCTGGATCGTCGCCGACGCCGAGTCGGGGCAGGTGCTCGCCGCCCACAACGCGCACTGGCGGCTGGCCCCGGCGAGCACCCTGAAGATGCTCTTCGCCGACACCCTGCTGCCGCGCTTCCCCCGGGAGACCGTGCACAAGGTGGCGCCGGAGGACCTGCTCGGCATCGGCGCGGGCAGCAGCATGGTCGGCATCAAGGAGCGCCTCAGCTACACGGTGCACGACCTGTGGCTCGGAGTCTTCCTGAGGTCGGGCAACGACGCCGTGCACGTCCTGTCCGCGATGAACGGCGGCGTCCCGAAAACCGTCCAGGACATGCAGGCGCGCGCCGAGGAACTGCAGGCCCTGGACACCCACGTGAAGTCCCCGGACGGCTACGACGCCAAGGGGCAGGTGTCGAGCGCCTACGACCTGACGCTGTTCGCGCGGTCGGGCCTGCAGAACGCCGACTTCCGGG
Source organism: Streptomyces sp. NPDC060194 (assembly GCF_042728285.1). Taxonomy (NCBI): domain Bacteria; kingdom Bacillati; phylum Actinomycetota; class Actinomycetes; order Kitasatosporales; family Streptomycetaceae; genus Streptomyces; species Streptomyces sp. NPDC060194. The sequence goes on from NZ_JBHWZH010000005.1 coordinate 38,850, forward strand.
AGTACGCGGCCACCGCGACGGCGGACTTCCCGGGCGAGATGAAGAAGCCCAAGAAGGGCGACAAGGCCAAGAAGCCCGCCAAGAGGGAGAAGTTCCAGATCCAGAGCACGAACCGGCTGCTCACGGGGGACGCGGGCCTGGAGCCGTACCGGGGCATCGCCGGGGTGAAGAACGGCAACACCACGCACGCGGGCGCGACCTTCACCGGGGTGGCCGAGCGGAACGGCAAGTGGCTGCTGGTGACGGTCATGAACCCCTCGGGCAAGGAGTCGAACGCGGTCTACAAGGAGACCGCGCGGCTGCTCGACTGGGGGTTCGCGGCCGCGGACAAGGTGGCGCCGGTCGGCGAGCTCGTCCCGCCGCGGTCCGTGCCCACCGACGGCGGCGACGCGGGCGGTGTGCAGGCCTCCGCGGGGCCCGGCGCGTCCGCCTCGGCACCGGCGCCCTCCGGAGCCGCGGCGGCTCCCCGGGCGGGCACCAAGGGCGGCCAGGTGGCCGCGGGTGGCTCCGCCGGGGGCATGGGTGTGGCCGTGGCGCTCGCCGGCGGGGTGCTGGTCCTGGTGGCCGCGGCCGTCTTCCTGGTCAACCGCCGCTGGCCCGCCCGGGCGGCGGCGGTGTCCTCGGGGTCGCCTGCGGGCTCGGTGTCGTCGCCCCCCTTGGAGGCGTCCGCGCCCTCGAAGTCGTCGGCACCCTTGAAGGCGTCCGCGCCCTCGGAGTCGTCGGCGTCTTCCAAGTCGTCGGCGTCTTCGAAGGCGGCGCCCCCGGCGGACCCGGCCCCGGAGTCGCCGGCATCCTCCGAGCCGGGCTCCGCGAAGGACTGACGCGCGGCTAGGCCGTGCCCTTCGCGTCGGCGGCGGGTGCGGTCCCGGGGTCCGTCGCCGGATCGGCGTCGGCGTCCTTGCCGCGTTCCGGGGTGGCCGTCCAGGCCGAGCAGAACAGCAGCAGCTTCGCCATGAAGTTGATCCACAGGAGCAGCGCCACGGGCACGCCGAACGCGCCGTACATGCTCTTGCCGGCCACCCCGCTCATGTAGCCGCTGAGCAGCAGCTTCAGCAGCTCGAACCCGACCGCGCCGATGACGGCCGCGGTCAGCAGGTGACGGCGCGTCGGCTCGACCGAGGGCAGCACCTTGAGGATGTAGAGCAGCAGCAGGAAGCCCGCGAGGGCGGCGACCGCCAGCGCGGCGATCCTCAGGAGCACCGCACCCACGCCGTCGTCCGGGATGCCGATCGCGTCGCTGACCGCGCCGACCGCGAGCGAGGCCAGCCCGGAGGCGGCGAACGAGGCGAGACCGGCGGCGCCGAGCCCCAGCAGGATGCCGGCGTCCTTGGCCTTGCGGACGACCGGGTTCTCCTCGGTCCGGTCGTCGAGCTCCTCCAGCTCCCAGACGGCCCGCAGGCACTCGCGCATGGAGCCGATCCAGCCGACGCCCGTGAACAGCAGCAGCGCACCGGCGATCAGCCCGACCGTGCCCGCGTTGGCGACCAGGCTGTCCAGGCCGAGCTGGTCCGAGATGCCGGGCACCTGCTCGGCGAGCTTGTCCTGGAGGTCGTCCAGCTGCTTGTCGCTCAGCAGCGCCGCGCCGATCGCCGCGCCGACCGCGATCAGCGGGAACAGCGCCAGGAAGCTGATGAACGTCATCGCTGCGGCCAGCCGCGTCCAGTGCACCCGGTCCAGGCGCTCGTACGACCGCCAGGCGTGGGTGAGCATCAGCCGCTCCACCAGCGGGCCGATCACGGGGAGTTTCTTCAGCCAGTCCATGTCGGGCTCCTGCCCTGAGTCGTGCGGAACACCAGCGTGCGGGCCCGCCGGGAGCGGGGGACCGCCCAAGGGACCCTGCCCGCTGTCGGCGCGGTTACCTGGTCCCGGCGGAGGAGATCGTTCCGGGGTGATGCGCGGCCCGCCGTCACCGACCGCCGCCTGAGGGCGTACGGGCCTTCACGGGTCCGACCGGGCCGGCGGGGCCCTGGGGCCGCCGCAGCGCGTCCAGGGCCGCCCTGGCGGCGCTCCTGACGCTTCTGAGCGCGGCGAGCGGCCGGCCGTCGGCTGCCCGGGCGGCCGGACGTGCGTCCTGCCGTGCGGACTGCCGTGCGTCCTGCCGTTCCGGCGACGGGCGTCCGTCCGGCGCGCTCCCCAGGTGCGCGCACCGGCGGGCGCGCGCCCGTCCCCGTGCGGACGGGTCCTGCGGACCGCCCGGCGTGTCGCGTGGCTCGCTCATGTCGCCCCCTCGGCTCGGCTGGTACCCCGACTCTCGTCCGACGGCGGTGCGCGACGGCGCTGCAAAGCCGCGAAACACCATCAATCACCCATTTCGGTGAGGCGGCCTGGAGGGTCGCACAACCTTCGCGAAGCGGACGATACGGTCGCCGTCATGCCCGCCCAGACCGAACCCGCCGCGGCGACGCCGCGCCCCGCGCCCGCCGCCGACAGCGCCGTCCGGTCCGTCAGCGGCTGGGGGCGCACGGCGCCCAGCACGGCGTACGTGATCCGCCCGCGGACGTACCAGGAGGCCGCGGACGCCGTCCGCTCCGGCGGGGTGCGCGGCGGCATCCCGCGCGGACTCGGCCGCGCGCACGGCGACGCGGCGCAGAGCGCGGGCGGCTTCGTGCTCGACATGACCGGACTCGACCGGGTGCACACCATCGACGCCGGCCGGGGCGTCGTGGTGTGCGACGCGGGGATCTCCCTGCACCGCCTCCTGGAGGTGCTGCTGCCGCTCGGCTGGTTCGTGCCGGTGCTCCCGGGGACCCGCCACGTGACGGTCGGCGGCGCGATCGCCGCCGACGTCCACGGCGCGAACCACGCCTCCGCCGGGTCGTTCTCCCGGCACGTCGCCGCGTTCGAACTGCTCACGGCCGACGGGCAGGTGCGGTGGGTCGAGCCGGGCACCGACCTCTTCGACGCCACCACCGGCGGCATGGGGCTCACCGGCGTCGTCCTGACCGCCACCCTGAGGCTGCTGCCGGTGAGCACCTCCTTCATGGCGGTGGACACCGAGCGGGCGACGGACCTGGACGACCTGCTGGCCCGCATGACCGCGACGGACCGCCGGCAGCCGTACGCCACCGCCTGGATCGACCTCCTGGCACGCGGTGCGTCGACCGGGCGCGGGGTCCTCACCCGCGCCGACCACGCCCCCTTGGAGGCGCTCCCGCCCCGCGCGCGCCGGTCGCCCCTGGCGTTTCGCCCGGCCGTGCTCCCCGCGGCGCCGCGCTTCGTCCCCGAACGGCTCGCCGGCCGCACCACCGCCGGCCTGGCCAACGAGCTGCGCTACCGCACCGCGCCCCGCTCGCGCACCGGCGAGATCCGCCGCGCGTCGGCCTTCTTCCACCCCCTCGACGGGGTGCCGCACTGGAACCGCGTCTACGGCCGCGGCGGGTTCGTGCAGTACCAGTTCGTCGTGGGGCACGGCCATGAGGAGACGCTGCGCAACGTCGTGCGGCGCGTCTCCCGGCGGGGCTGCCCGTCGTTCCTGGCCGTCCTCAGGCGGTTCGGGGAGGGCGGTCCGGGGTGGCTGTCGTTCCCGGTGCCCGGCTGGTCGCTGGCGCTGGACGTCCCGGCGAGGCTGCCGGGCCTCGGGGCCTTCCTGGACGAGCTGGACGAGGAGGTGGCGGCGGCCGGCGGGCGGGTCTGTCCGGCGAAGGACGCCCGGCTGCGGCCGGAGGCGCTCGCGGGCATGTACCCGCGGCTGGCGGACTTCCGCGCGCTCCGCGCGGACCTCGACCCGCACGGCGTCTTCCGCTCCGACCTCTCGCGCCGGCTCGGGCTCTGACCGCGGCCCCTCGAGGACGCCCGGCCGCACTCCGCCCGAAACCCGTACCCCACCGCCCGCAAAGGAGACCTCCCGTGAAGGACGCGTTCGGCGCTCCGCAGTCCCTGCTCGTCCTCGGCGGCACCTCGGAGATCGCCCTGGCGACCGCCCGCCGGCTCGTCGCCCGCCGCACCCGCACGGTCTGGCTCGCCGCCCGCCCCTCCCCCGCCCTCGACGCCGCGGCGGACGGGCTGCGCGCCCTGGGAGCCGAGGTGCGCACCCTGGAGTTCGACGCGCTCGCGCCCGACACCCACGAGGAGGTCCTCGGCAAGGCGTTCACCGAGGGCGACATCGACATGGTGCTGCTCGCCTTCGGGGTGCTCGGCGACCAGGAGCACGACGAGTGCGACCCGATGTCCGCCGTGCGCGTCGCGCAGACCAACTACACCGGCGCCGTGTCGGCGGGCCTGATCTGCGCCGGCGCCCTGCAGGGCCAGGGCCACGGAGCCCTGGTGGTGCTCTCCTCGGTGGCCGGGGAACGGGTGAGGCGCTCGGACTTCATCTACGGCTCCAGCAAGGCCGGCCTCGACGCCTTCACCCAGGGCCTCGGGGACGCGCTGCACGGCTCCGGGGTGCACGTCATGGTGGTCCGGCCGGGATTCGTCCGCACGAGGATGACCGCGGGCCGCGACGAGGCCCCGCTGGCGACCACCCCCGAGGCCGTCGCGGAGGCGGTCGAGCGGGGGCTGCGCCGGCGGGCGGAGACGGTGTGGGTGCCCGGGGCGCTGCGGGTCGTGATGGCGGGCCTGAGGCACGTCCCCAGGCCGGTGTTCCGGCGGCTGCCGCTCTGAGGGACGCCACGGGGCCCCTTCGGAGGGCCGGTGGTACGGGGGCGGCTCAGCTCGTCGGCAGCGTGCCGCGGGTGCGGGGCGGGGCGGACTGCGGCGGGACGGCGCCGCCGAAGCGGTAGGTGTGCAGCGTCCGCCAGACGCCGTCGGGGCCCTGCTCGTAGAGCGCGAACCCGGTGCACGCCCAGGCGGCCTCGTACTCGGCCAGCTCGGCGTAGGCGCGGTCCATGGCCTCCTCGGCGATGCCGTGGGCCACGGTGACGTGCGGGTGGTAGGGGAACTGCAGCTCCCGGGCGACCGGCCCGGAGCCGTCCCGCACCTGCTTCTGCAGCCAGGTGCACTCGGCGGCGCCCTCGACGACCTGCACGAAGACCACCGGCGACAGCGGCCGGAACGTGCCCGTCCCGGACAGCCGCAGCGGGAAGGGGCGCCCCGCGGCGGCGACCTCCGCGAGGTGGCGCTCGACGGCCGGCACGTCCTCCGCGCGGGCCTCGGTCGGCGGCAGCAGGGTGATGTGCGTGGGGATGCCGTGCGCGGCCGGGTCCCCGAAGCCCATGCGCCGCCGCTGAAGCAGGCTGCCGTGTGGCTCCGGGACCGCGATCGAAACGCCGAGCGTTACGGTCCCCACGTCGTTCTCCTCCGTCGTGTCCGTCGTCCGAGGCCGTCGTCCCTGTCGCGCCGGCCGGTGAAACGGGTTCCTCCAGTGTGCCGGGAGCGCGGGGCGACCGGCGAGGGCCCTTGGTCCGTACCTCGCCGCCCGGCGCTCGGGGCGCCGGGCGGAACGGGGGCCCTTCAGTGCTTGGCGGGCAGGAAACCGACCCTGTCGTACGCCTGCGCGAGGGTCTCGGCGGCCACCGCGCGGGCCTTGTCCGCACCCTCGGCCAGGATCGAGTCCAGCGTCTCCGGGTCACCCATGTATTCCTCGGTGCGCTCCCTGAAGGGCATGACGAAGTCCACCATGACCTCGGCGAGGTCGGTCTTGAGCGCACCGTAGCCCTTGCCCGCGTACCGCTGCTCCAGTTCCGCGATACCCGCACCGGTGAGCGCGGAGAAGATCGTCAGGAGGTTGCTGACGCCGGGCTTCTGCGCCGCGTCGAAGCGCACCTCGCCCTCGGTGTCGGTCACCGCGCTCTTGATCTTCTTGGCCGTGACCTTGGGGTCGTCGAGCAGGCTGACCAGGCCCTTGGGGCTGGACGCGGACTTGCTCATCTTGATCGTCGGGTCCTGGAGGTCGTAGATCTTGGCGACCTCCTTGACGATGTGCGGCTGCGGCACGACGAAGGTCTCGCCGAGCCGGCCGTTGAACCGCGTCGCGAGGTCGCGGGTGAGCTCCACGTGCTGCCGCTGGTCCTCGCCGACGGGGACGTGCGTGGCCTGGTAGAGCAGGATGTCGGCGACCTGCAGGACCGGGTACGTGAACAGGCCGACGGTGGTGCGGTCGGCGCCCTGCTTCGCGGACTTGTCCTTGAACTGGGTCATCCGCGACGCCTCGCCGAACCCGGTCATGCAGTTCATGATCCAGCCGAGCTGGGCGTGCTCCGGGACGTGGCTCTGCACGAACAGGGTGCACCGCTGGGGGTCGAGCCCCGCGGCCAGGAGCTGCGCGGCCGCGAACCGGGTGTTCGAGCGGAGCGCGGCGGGGTCCTGCGGGACGGTGATCGCGTGCAGGTCGACCACCATGTAGAAGGCGTCGTGGGTGTCCTGCAGGGCGACGTACTGCCGGATCGCGCCGAGGTAGTTCCCGAGGTGGAACGAGCCTGCGGTGGGCTGGATGCCGGAGAGCGCACGGGGTCGGTCAGAGGCCATGCGCACATTGTCTCAGGTGCGACGACCCCGGACGGAACCGATCGGGCGCGGGCGGTGTATCAACCGTGTGAGGACACTGGAGGGGGCCGGAAAAGGGGGGACGGTCGCGGGCATCATCGCGGGCGAGGACGCCGCCGCGGCCGCCGAGGCCGAGGCGATCACGCGGGTGCGGGCCGGGGAGGCCGAGGCGTACGCGGCGTTGATGCGCGCCCACACCGCGGTCGCGCTCCGGGTCGCGGTCGCCCTCGGCGCCGGGTCCGACGCCGAGGACGTGGTGCAGTGCGCGTTCATCAAGGCGTACCAGGCGCTGGGCGGCTTCCGCGCCGGCGAGCGGTTCCGTCCCTGGCTGCTGCGGATCGTGGCCAACGAGGCGAGGAACGCGGTGCGCGCGGCCCAGCGGCAGCGCTCGGCCCTCGGCCGCGAGGCGGGGACGCTGGAGGCCGAGCCGCTGATACCGGAGGCGGTGGACCCGGAGCTGGAAGCCCTGCGCCGGGAGCGGTGGTCGGCGCTGTCGGCCGCGCTCGGCGCGCTGAGCGAGGAGCACCGGCTGGTCGTGACCTACCGCTACCTCCTGGAGATGGACGAGCCGGAGACCGCCGCGGCCCTGGGCTGTCCGCGGGGCACGGTGAAGTCCCGGCTGAGCAGAGCGCTCAGGCAGCTCCAGCGGCTGCTGCGGGAGGCGGAGGCGGGCCCGGGGGCGGCGTCGGAACCGGGGTCGGCGTCGGGACATCGGTCGGCATCGGAAGGGGGCGGAGGGAGGTGAGGGACGTGGGAGCGGACGACGAGCGGCCGGCGGGCGAGCGGTCCGGCGGTGCGGTGCCGGACGGCTCCGGGCCGGGCGGGCTGGAGGCGGAGCTGCGCGAGCTGGGGCGCGGGCTCAGGGTGCCGCAGGTCAGCGGGGAGACGATGGCCGAGCGGGTGCTGGCGCAGATCATCGCCGACGGGGTCCGGGTCGAGGAGCCCACGGCCCGGGACGAGGCCGGCTCCGGCGCCCGGCGGCGCGCCCGGGCGGGCGTGCGGCCCCGGGCGGGCGTGCGGCCCCGGGCGGGCGCGCGGCCCCGCGCGCCCCGGCGGCCACCGACCTGGTCGGACCGGCTGCGGGCCCGGCGCAAGGCGCTGGCCACCGCCCTGTGCGGGCTGCTCACCGTGCTGGCGCTCACCCCGCCGGTCCGGGCGGCCGTCGTCGACTGGTTCGACTTCGGCGGGGTCGAGGTGCGCTACGACCCCACGGTCCCGGCCCCGGGTGCGGCGGTCGTGCCCGGCTGCGGGGAGCCGGTGCCGCTGCCCGAGGCCGAACGGCTGGCCGGGTTCCGGCCGGCGGTGCCCGAGAGCGAGCTCGGGGCCCCGGACGCGGTGTCGGTGTCCGGGGAGGAGGGGCGCCGGGTGGTCAGCCTCTGCTGGCGGTCGGGGTCCGGCGGCGTCGCGGGGGCGGTGCGGCTCGACCAGTTCGAGGCGTGGCTCGACCCGGCCTTCGGGAAGGTGTCGTCCGCGCGGCCCGAGTGGGTGCCGCTGGGTACGGGCAGCGGGCTGTGGTTCGCGGAGCCGCACCGGCTGGAGATCCCGCTGCGGGACCCCGCGGGCCGCACCTGGGTGACGGAGCACCGCACGGCCGGGCCGACGCTGCTGTGGGTCCACGGCCGGGGGCTGACCCTGCGGCTGGAGGGGATCGGATCGGTCGGCGAGGCGATCCGCGTTGCCGACGCGGCGGAGGACGCGGCGGAGGACGGGGCGGACTCGACCACGGCGGCCCCGGCGGAGTCCGCCCGGAGAAGTCCGCCGTGAAGGGGAACCCCTCGCCCTCGGGCGGTGTACCAGGAGTGACCGGCGCGGAGGGCCGCGGCGGCGGACCTGGCAGGGGGAGCGATGCGGATGTCATGGCGAACGGAAGGGACCTGTCGCGGCGGGCGGGGGCCGAGCGGGGGCCGGGGCCGCCGACCGCGGTCGGCGATGCGGACGTGGTGGGCGCGGGCCCTGCGGGGCCCCGCCGCGCTCCTGGGGGCGCTGGCGATACTCCTGGCCCTCGGCCCCTCCGCGGCGGCCGGCGGACCGACCAGCGTGCTCCTGGTCCAGCCGGGCAGCACGGAGGCGGTCGCGCTCTACTACTCGCACGAGGACTACGAGCGCCTGCGGGAGCTGCTCGGGGAGGCCGAGGGTGATCGCGGGGAGCGACCGCTCATGCCGGAGAGCGGTGTCGGGGCCGGCGACGCCCGGGTGATCAACGCGACCTGGCTCCTCCACGACGTGCAGCCCTGGCGGGTGGACCGCATCCACGCCTCCCCGAGGAAGGGGCAGCCGGTGTGGATCCACTCGGCCACCGGCTGGAAGGACGACGCGCTCGACATCAGCCAGGGCTACTGGCACCAGGCGGACCGGCCCGACGAGCTCAGGACCCTGCTGAGCGAGCTGGGCGTGATGGGGCTCCCCTCGGCCGACGGAGGCAACGCGGTGCCGTGGCCGAGGGCCGACTCCGCGGCCCCCTCGGCCACCGGGGACGGCGGGGCGGGCGATCCGTCCGAGCGGGCCGAACCGGTCGCGGCGGCCGGGGCCGGCGCCACCACCGGATGGTGGTGGGCCGGACCGGGGCTCGTGGTCGGCGCGGCGGCCGCGCTGCTGATCCGGTCCGGTCACCGGATCCCCTGGCCCCGCCGGACCAGGGAGCCGGGCCCGCGTCAGCAGGTGCTGGACCTGTGAGCGGGGCCGCCGCCCGGGAGCCCGGCCCGCGCGCACCCCGCCGGAGCGCGCGTCGTCGGAGCGCACCCCGCCGGAGCGCGCGCCGCGGCCGCCGCGGTTCAGCTCAGGTCGATGCCCGGGTAGAGCGGGAAGCCGTCGAGGAGGTCGGCCGCCCGGCGGGAGACCTCGTCGGCGATCTTCGGGTCGAGGACGTGCTGGGCCTTGGACGGGGCGCCCTTGGCGGTGGTGCCGGGGCGGGTCTCCCGCAGGACCCGGTCGATCAGCGCGGCCGTCTCGTCGAGCTGCTCGGGACCGAAGCCGCGGGTGGTGAGGGCGGGGGTGCCGATGCGGATCCCGGAGGTGTACCAGGCGCCGTTCGGGTCGGCGGGGACGGCGTTGCGGTTGGTGACGATGCCGGAGTCGAGCAGGGCCGCCTCGGCCTGGCGGCCGGTGAGGCCGTAGGAGGCGGCGACGTCGATCAGGGAGAGGTGGTTGTCGGTACCGCCGGTGACGAGGGTGGCGCCCCGCCGGATCAGCCCCTCGGCCAGCGCCCGGGAGTTGTCCACCACCCGCTGGGCGTAGTCCCGGAAGTCGGGGCGGCGGGCCTCGGCGAAGGCGACGGCCTTGGCGGCCATCACGTGCGGCAGCGGTCCGCCGAGCACCATCGGGCAGCCGCGGTCGACCTGCTCGGCCAGCGAGTCGTCGCAGAGGACCGCGCCGCCGCGCGGGCCGCGCAGCGACTTGTGGGTGGTCGTGGTGACGATCTGGGCGTGCGGGACCGGGTCGAAGTCGCCGGTGAAGACCTTGCCGGCGACCAGGCCCGCGAAGTGCGCCATGTCGACGAGGAGCGTCGCGCCGACCTCGTCGGCGATCTCCCGCATCAGCCGGAAGTTCACCTTGCGGGGGTAGGCGGAGTACCCGGCGACCAGGATGAGCGGCTTGAACTCGCGGGCGGTGGCGCGCAGGGCGTCGTAGTCGACGAGGCCGGTGGCGGGGTCGGTGCCGTAGCTGGCCTGGTGGAACATCTTGCCGCTGATGTTGGGGCGGAAGCCGTGGGTGAGGTGGCCGCCGGCGTCGAGGGACATGCCGAGCATCCGCTGGTTGCCGAGGTCGGAGCGGAGCTGCGCCCAGTCGGCCTCGGACAGGTCGTTGACCTGGCGGGCGCCCGCCTTCGCCAGGGCGGGGGCCTCGACCCGGGCGGCGAGTACGGACCAGAAGGCGACCAGGTTGGCGTCGATGCCGGAGTGCGGCTGGACGTAGGCGTGGGAGGCGCCGAAGAGGTCGCGGGCGTGCTCGGAGGCGAGGGACTCGACGGTGTCGACGTTGGCGCAGCCGGCGTAGAAGCGGCGGCCGACCGTGCCCTCGGCGTACTTGTCGGAGAACCAGTTGCCCATCGTGAGCAGCACGGCCGGGGAGGCGTAGTTCTCGCTGGCGATGAGCTTGAGGGAGGCGCGCTGGTCGGCGAGCTCCTGGCCGATCGCGTCGGCGACGCGCGGCTCGACGCCCCGGATCACGTCCAGGGCGCTGCGGAAGGAGGTGGAAGCGGTGGTGGCGGAAGCGGCTGCGGGGTCGGGCGACATGGTGTCCTCCGGGGGCGATCCGACGTGGGTCTGCGGTTCGGTTCCCGGAGTGCCCAGGCGGTCGGCACGTCCTGCGGTCCTGCGCGCACGGCTCCCTCGCGGTCGATTCCGCGTGCGCCAGTCACCGTGCGTGGGAACAGACTAGCGGGGTGCCGGTCGGCGTGCCGGGGAGAAGCGGTCGCCGCGGGCGCGAGCGGCGCGGGCGACGGGCCGGTCGGCGAGGTTTCCCCGCCCGGCCGGCTGCGCGACGATACGAAGGGACCCCACCCTCGGTCCCAGGCCGCGCCCGCCCCGGCTCGGTGCGGCTCCCCCCGCGTGAACGGAGACCCCGTTGACCCACAGCGAAGCCACCCCAGGAAGCCCCACCCGGCAGGCGATCGCCGACGCCGAGGCGCACAGCGCGCACAACTACCACCCGCTCCCCGTCGTGGTCGCCTCCGCCGAGGGGGCGTGGATGACGGACGTCGAGGGCCGCCGCTACCTCGACCTGCTGGCCGGCTACTCGGCCCTCAACTTCGGCCACCGCAACCGGCGCCTGATCGACGCCGCCCGGGACCAGCTGGAGCGGGTGACGCTCACCTCGCGTGCGTTCCATCACGAGCGGTTCGCGGAGTTCTGCGCCGAGCTGGCGGCGCTCTGCGGCAAGGAGATGGTCCTCCCCATGAACACGGGGGCGGAGGCCGTGGAGACCGCCGTGAAGACCGCCCGCAAGTGGGGCTACCGGGTGAAGGGAGTGCCCGACGGCCGGGCGAAGATCGTCGTCGCGGGCGACAACTTCCACGGCCGGACGACGACGATCGTCAGCTTCTCCACCGACCACGAGGCGCGCGCGGACTTCGGCCCGTACACCCCCGGCTTCGAGATCGTCCCGTACGGCGATCTGACGGCCATGGAGGCGGCGCTGACCGCGAACACGGTCGCGGTGCTGATCGAGCCGATCCAGGGCGAGGCGGGTGTGCTCGTCCCGCCGGCCGGCTATCTCGCGGGGGTCAGGGAGCTGACCCGTGAGCGCGGGGTGCTGCTGATCGCCGACGAGATCCAGTCGGGGCTCGGCCGGACCGGAAGAACCTTCGCCTGCGAGCACGAGGACGTGGTGCCGGACGTCTACCTGCTGGGCAAGGCGCTCGGCGGCGGGGTCGTCCCGGTGTCCGCGGTGGTGGCGGACCGTTCGGTCCTCGGTGTGTTCCGGCCGGGCGAGCACGGTTCGACGTTCGGCGGGAACCCGCTCGCCTGCGCGGTGGCGCTCGAGGTGATCGCGATGCTGCGGACCGGGGAGTTCCAGGTGCGGGCGGCGGAGTTGGGCGACCACCTCCACCGCGAGCTGGGGGTCCTCGTGGGGCAGGGGGCCGTCACCGCCGTCCGGGGCCGGGGGCTGTGGGCGGGGGTGGACGTGGACCCGTCGCTGGGCACCGGCCGGGAGGTCTCCGAGCGGCTGATGGCCCGGGGCGTCCTCGCCAAGGACACCCACGGCTCGACGATCCGGTTCGCCCCGCCGCTGGTGATCAGCAAGGAGGACCTGGACTGGGGCCTGGCCCGGTTCCGGGAGGTGCTCGACGCGGGCTGACCGCGACGACCCAGGGGTGCGGGGCGCACCGTCGCACCGGCTCCGCACCCCGCGCGCCGTGCGCCCGCCCCGCGGCGTGCGATGCGAGCCGGGCGCCCCGGACCGAGCCGTCCTCGCCGCACCCGCCCCGTGCGGCGCACCACCCGCACCGTGCGGCGCGCGCCCCGCCCCGCGACGGCGCCCGTCCCACCCCGCGCCGTGCGACGCGCAGCCGGGCGCCCCGGACCGAGCCGTCCTCGCCGCACCCGCCCCGTGCGGCGCGCGCCCCGCCCCGCGCGGCGCCCGGCCCCCCGCCCCGCGCCGTGCGACGCGCAGCCGGCCGCCCCGGGCCGGGCCACCCGCGCCGCGCGCCGTAGCGCCCCGCACTCCGTCCCGCCCGCCGCCCGCACCGGCCCCCTCAGAGGATCACGTGCGGCAGGAACCTCGCGTACTCGTCCGTCACCAGCCCCGCCGACTCCCGGATGCCGAGCCCCGCCGCCTCGTCCTCGACGACCCAGGCGCCGAGCACGACCCGGTTGCCGTCGAAGTCGGGCAGCGGGGCGAACTCCTGGTAGCACAGCGGCCCTTCGGCGACCGCGACCTCCGGACCGCCCGCCTGGTGGACGCTCACGCCCGCCCCCTCGCGCCCGAGGAGCGGCTTGGCGACGTACGCCGCCATGTCCCGCGGACCGTCCAGGTAGGCGGGCAGGAGGTTCGGGTGGCCCGGGTAGAGCTCCCAGAGGATCGCGAGCAGCGCCTTGTTGGAGAGGAGCATCTTCCACATCGGCTCGATCCACAGGGTCGAGCCGGTGCCGCCGCCGTTGTCGAGGGTGTCCAGGACGTGCGGGCCGAAGCGGTCGGTGGTCAGCCACTCCCAGGGGTACAGCTTGAAGCAGCTCCGCATGAACTTCAGCCGTTTGTCGACGAATCGGCGGGACATCCGGTCCCAGCCGATCTCCTGCATGGCGATCTGCTCGGTCTCCAGACCGGCCTGCTCGGCCGTCTCCCGCAGGTAGGCGACGGTCATCAGGTCCTCGCCGAGCTTGTCCGCGGCGGAGTGCGCGAAGTACAGCGGAGAGCCCGGCGGCAGCAGCTTCGCCTGCTTCCGCCAGGCGTCCACGAGGCGTTCGTGGAGCGAGTTCCACTGGTCGGCGCCCGGGAAGCGCTCCTCCATCCAGAACCACTGCGGGCTCGCCGCCTCGACCAGCGAGGTCGGGGTGTCGGCGTTGTACTCCAGGAGCTTCGCCGGACCGCCCCGGCCGTCGTACCGGAGGTCGAACCGGCCGTAAACGGACGGGAGTTCGGCCCGGCGCTCCCACGCCTCCGCCACGAGCTCGGCCACCCTGGGATCGGTGATGCCGAGGTCCGCGAACCGGTCCTCGGCGACGATGTGCCCGGCGGCGGCCAGGCACATCGCGTGCAGCTCCTCGACGACCTCCTCCAGCGCCTCGACCTCGGGCAGCGAGAAGACGTAGTACGCGCTCTCGTCCCAGTACGGGCGCAGCACGTCGTCCGGGTAGCGGGTCAGCGGGTAGATCAGACCCTGCTCCTCGACGGTCTGCTGCCAGCCGTCGCGGGGCTGTATGGTGCGGCGCTCCATGGCGGTGATGTCCTCGGGTGGTGGGTGGGCCGTGGGCGGGGCCGCGTCAGCCGCCGGAGGAGCCGTCGTCGTCGTCGCCGAACCCGTCGCGGTCGACGGCGTCCTTGTCGAACGAGCCGTCCTTGACCCAGCCGCCGGACTCCTTGCCGCCGTAGTACCACTCGGCGTCGCCGGAGCCGGAGCGGGAGCCCGCGCCGACCGCCTTGCGCTTCTTCTTCTTGCTCTTGCCGGAGGAGCCGCAGTCGTCCGAGGAGACGACCTTGTAGCCACGGGCGGCGTCGTAGCTGTCCTCGTCGACGCAGCGCTTGTCCGGCTCCGAGCCGCAGGCCGTCAGCGCGGTGGCGAGCAGGCCCACCCCGCCGAGCACGACCGTGCCGGACCGCAGCCGGCGGCCCGCCGTCCGGCTCCGCTCCGGGCGCTCCGCCGCCTGCTCCCGATCCCGTGCCGTCGCAGCCTCTGTCGCCGCCATGTCGTCGCCTCTCCCCCGTCGTGTCCGCACCGGACGTGCGAACGGTCCCGTGTCCGCGATGGATGCCCAGCGTAGGTACCGACGCGTGCGGACGCCGCATCGGCTCCCTACCCCGCGCGAATTGCGCCATGACAACCCGGCGTTTCACGCCTTTCGTCAGTGGAAGTCCCGTTCGGGGACGGCCGGTCGGCCGCGGGTCGTCACTCCAGCGCTCGGCACAGCGCGTCCAGCGCACCCGGCCAGGCGTGGTCCGGCGGCGTGCCGTAGCCGACCACCAGACCCTCCCCCGGGCGGCCGGGCGCGTCCCCGACCGGATCCGACGCACCCGTCGGGTGGCGGAACCGGGAGAGGCCGTGGACCGTCAGCCCCTGCCAGGCCGCGGCCCGCAGTGCCGCCTGCTCGGCGCCCGGCGGGAGGCCGAGCACGGCGTGCAGCCCGGCGGCGATGCCGGTGACCCGGACGTGGGGCGCGCGCGCGGCGAGCGCGGCGACCAGCTGGTCGCGGCGGCGCCGGTACCGCAGCCGCATCCCCCGCACGTGCCGGTCGTACGCGCCGGACTCGACGAACCGGGCCAGCGTCAGCTGCTCCAGCGCGCTGCCGCTCCAGTCGACCTGCCCCTTCACCGCGAGCACCTCCCCCGTCAGCGCCTCCGGCAGGACGAGCCAGCCGATCCGCAGGCCTGGCGCGAGGGACTTGCTCACCGTGCCGAGCAGGACGACGTGGTCCGGGTCGAGGCCCTGCAGCGCGCCCACCGGCTGCCGGTCGTAGCGGAACTCGCCGTCGTAGTCGTCCTCCAGGACGACTCCGCCGGTCCGGCGCGCCCAGTCGGTGACGGCGGCCCGCCGGTCGGGGTGGAGCGGGGTGCCGGTCGGGAACTGGTGGGCGGGGGTGAGGAGCACGGCGCCCTGCCGGCCGAGACCGTCCGCGCAGGTGCCGAGCCGGTCGGAGCCGAGCGCGGTCGTGCGCAGATCGGCGTCGTGAAGCAGGTCCCAGTGGATGTCGAGCCCGTACGCCTCCACGGCGACCTCCCGGACCCGCCGCCTGCGCAGCACCCCGGCCATCAGGGACAGGCCGTGGACGAAGCCCGCGCAGACGACGATCCGCTCGGGGTCGGCGTGCACGCCCCGGGCCCGGGCCAGGTAGTCGGCCAGCGCGGCCCGCAGCTCCGGCCGGCCGCGCGGGTCGCCGTAGCCGAACGCCTCGCTGGGCGCGGCGGTCAGCGCGGCGCGGGCCGCCTTCAGCCAGGCGGCCCGCGGGAAGTGCGAGGTGTCGGGGCGCCCCGGCGTCAGGTCGTACGTCGCCGACCCGGCGCGCCTCGGCTGTGCGGGAGCGGACCGCGGCGCGCGGGCCCGGGCCGCACCCCGGCCGGCCGGGGGACGCCCGACCACGGCACGGCCCGCCGGGGCGACACCCCCACGAGCCCCCGTCGCGCCCCCATCCGCCGGGAAACGACCCGCCCGCGTCGCACCCGCACCCGCACCCGCACCCGCACCCGCACCCGCACCCGCCGGGGAACGACCAGCCCCTGCCACGCGCCCACCCCCCGCGGTACGCCCCGCCGCCGGCCCCCGCTCCGCCACCCGCGTGCCCGACCCCTGCCGCGCGGTCAGCCACCCTTCCGCGACCAGGTCCGCGTACGCGTCCGCCACCGTGTTGCGCGCGATCCCGAGGTCCGCGGCGAGCTGCCGGGACGACGGCAGCCGGCTGCCCGGCGCGAGGCGCCCCCCGCGCACCGCCTCCCGCAGCGCCCGTGTCAGCCCCTCGCGCAGACCACCGCTCCGCGGCAGCTCCAGGTGCAGGTCGGCTCCGAAAGTGGCCCGGTCATCCGTCACGGAAATGGACCATACCCCTGCGCCACCCTGACCATAGGGTCGAGTCATGACCGACACCGCGAACACCCCGGCCCGTACCGACCTCAACCCCGAGCACACCCCCCGGATCTCCTGGGCCGAGCAGGCCCCCGAGGTCTACCGCGCGATGGTCCGCCTCGACTCCGCCGCGGCCAAGGGCCTGGACCCGGTCCTCTTCGAACTGGTCAAGATCCGCGCCTCGCAGCTCAACCACTGCGCCTTCTGCCTCGACATGCACACCAAGGACGCGCTGGCCGCCGGCGAGTCGGTCGAGCGGATCCTCCAGCTCGCCGCCTGGGAGGAGTCGCGGCACTTCTACACCGCGAAGGAGATCGCCGCGATCGAGCTGACCGAGGCCGTCACCGTCCTCACCGACGGCTTCGTCCCCGACGAGGTCTACGCCCGCGTCGCCCCCCACTTCGACGACAAGGAACTGGCCCACCTGATCGCCGCGATCGTCGCCATCAACTCCTGGAACCGCTTCGCCGTCACCACCCGCATGGTCCCCGGCCACTACACCCCGGGCGACTTCGCGCACTGACGCCGCGCACGGAACGGCCGGAACGCACCGGTACCGGCCGTTCCGTTTCTGTTGCGGCGGTGTGACGCATACACGGAGGTTTCGCGGTCACCCGATCACCACTGATCACGGAGCGAATGGGGAGGACCGGAGATGCGGAGCACGTCGGCACGGTGGGTCATGGCGGCGACGGCGACGGTCATGGCGACCGCACTGAGCGCCTGCGGCTCGGACGGGGGCTCCGGGAACGGGCTGGCCGACCAGAGCGCGCAGCAGATCTCCGACAAGTCGGAGAAGGCGTTCAAGGAGGCGAAGTCCGTCCACATGAAGATGGACGGCGCGGCCGTCGGCGGGCAGGGCGGCAGCGGGAAGATCGACCTGCACCTCGATCGCGAGGGCAACTGCAAGGGCACGATCAGCCAGGGTGAGCAGGGCACGGTCGAGCTGGTCAAGCAGGGCGACAAGGTGTGGATGAAGCCGGACGCCGCGTTCTGGCGGACGCAGGTCCCCGGCAAGGGCGGGGAGGCGGCGGCCGAGACGTTCAAGGGCCGCTACATCTACGGCTCGACGTCCGACCAGATGCTCAAGGGGATGGCCGAGACCTGCGACCTGGGGCAGCTGCAGACGGAGCTCACCAAGGACGACGACTCCGACGTCAAGCTGAAGAAGGGCGAGGAGACGGACGTCGCCGGCACGTCCGCCATCCCGCTCAGCGGCAGGAAGGACGGCGCCACCCAGACGGTCTACGTCTCCACCGACGGCAAGCCGTACCCGCTGAAGATCACCTCGGAGGGCGGCGCCGACAGCGGCAACGTGACGTTCGAGAAGTACGACGAGCCGGTCCCGTCCGACACCCCGTCCAAGAACGAGTCGATCGACGTGGCCAAGCTGCAGCAGGAGATGGGCGCGGGCGCGAGCAGCGCGTGACGCCCCCGCGCGGTCGCCGACCGCGCGCACGACACCGCCCCGGAGGCCCGCGAAGGCTTCCGGGGCGGGAGTCTGCGAGGGGCCCGGCGGACGCAGTCCGCGGGCCCCGGTCAGGGCGGTCAGCGCCTCAGATCAGGCCCAGCTCACGCACCGCGTCGCGCTCCTCGACCAGCTCCGCCACCGACGCGTCGATGCGCGCACGGGAGAACTCGTTGATGTCGAGGCCCTGGACGATCTCGTACGAGCCGTTCTTCGTGGTGACGGGGAAGGACGAGATGAGGCCCTCGGGGACGCCGTAGGAGCCGTCCGACGGGATGCCCATGGAGGTCCAGTCGCCGTCCGCGGTGCCGTTGACCCAGGTGTGCACGTGGTCGATGGCGGCGTTGGCGGCCGAGGCCGCGGAGGACGCGCCGCGGGCCTCGATGATCGCCGCGCCGCGCTTGGCGACGGTCGGGATGAAGGTGTCGGCCAGCCACTGCTCGTCGTTCACGGTCTCGGCGGCGTTCTTGCCGGCGACCTCGGCGTGGAAGATGTCGGGGTACTGGGTGGCCGAGTGGTTGCCCCAGATGGTCAGGCGGCGGATCTCGGAGACCGGGACGCCGGTCTTCTTCGACAGCTGCGAGATCGCGCGGTTGTGGTCCAGGCGGGTCATCGCGGTGAAGCGCTCCGCGGGGACGTCCGGGGCGGCCGACTGCGCGATGAGCGCGTTGGTGTTGGCCGGGTTGCCGACGACGAGGACCTTGATGTCGTCCGCGGCGTGGTCGTTGATCGCCTTGCCCTGCGGCTTGAAGATGCCGCCGTTCGCCGAGAGCAGGTCGCCTCGCTCCATGCCCTTGGTGCGGGGGCGGGCGCCGACGAGCAGCGCGACGTTGGCGCCGTCGAAGCCCACGTTCGGGTCGTCGGTGATGTCGATGCCCTGGAGCAGCGGGAAGGCGGAGTCGTCGAGCTCCATCGCGGTGCCCTCGGCGGCCTTGAGGCCCTGCGGGATCTCCAGGAGGCGGAGCCTGACCGGCACGTCCGCGCCGAGCAGGTGACCGGAGGCGATGCGGAAGAGCAGCGCGTAGCCGATCTGGCCGGCCGCGCCGGTGACGGTGACATTCACGGGAGTGCGGGTCATGGCGATCTCCGTAAGACAGCTGGCGGTTGGGGGGTCCCTGCCCCTGGTTACGGATCTCGCTCATCGCCGTCGATGATCGATCTCTCGGCGTCAAGAGAGATCCGGCGTCAGGCTATCGCGCCCCGGACGTCCCGGAGAGCCGGGTCGCTGTGGCCGCGGCCACATCCCCCGGGCCGCGCTCCGAGGCGCCGTCAGGAACGGGCCCGGAAAAGGGGGACGGCCGCCCGCTCAGGAGGGGGAGCGCGGGCGGCCGTCACAGGGGGGTGGGGTGTCACCGCTCCCATGGGGGGATGTCGAGCGCCTGCCCCCTGCGGGGGCGGGCAATCCCCGCTGCGGGGGAAAATCTCGGCGGGACCGGGCGGGGGGACCCGGCCCCGGCCGCGAACGGGCCGGCCGACGTTACTCGGTGCAGCCCTTCTCGCCCGTCCCGAGCGTCGCGCACGCCTTCGCGTCCTCGGCGCTCTTCACGGGCACCATGCGGGTGTAGGTGTCGCCGTCCTCGTCGACCGTGCCGGTCTCCTTGGCCTTGCCGCCCGAGCTGATCTCCACGGTGTCCTCGGCGGTGGCGAACTGGATGCGGGCCCAGGCGGCCCCGCACTTCTCGCTGTACCGCACCTGCACGGAGGCGCCGCCGACCTTGACCGCCGCGGCGGAGGCCGCGTTGGTGCCGCCGCAGCCCATGTCGTCGGGGTCCTTGCCCTCGCAGCTCGCGCCGACGCACTTGACGCCCTCGGGCAGCTCGGCGGCGGAGGTGGCCGCGGACCTGGTCGGCGTCGTCCTGGCGACCGGCTCCTTGCCGTCGTCGTCGCCCGTGAGGTCGAGGAACATCACGGCGGCGGCGATGACCAGGAGGGCGCCCACCAGGCCGGCGAGGAACAGCGTGGCCCGCTTGCGGCCGCCGCCCTTCTGCTGCGGGCCGCGGCCCGCGGGCCCCGCCGGGCCGCCGCGCCGGGCGTCCGGCACCCCGCGGGGCGCGGAGGACGGCCGTCCGCCCGGGCCCTGGTACCCGCCGGCCCCGCCGGGCCCCGCCGTCCGCGGGGGCACCGCGGGCCAGCCGGACGACGTGGCCGGGCCGGCCGGCGAGCCGGTCGGCGCCGAGGTGGCCGAGGACGCCGAGGCCGGGTACGGCGACGGCGCGGGCCGGTCGGCGACCCGCCCGGCCGCGGCGCCCCGGCCCCGGGACGGGGCCTGCGCCGGACCGAACTCGCCGAGCGCGGCACGCGCCTGGGAGATCCGGATGGCCTCCATCGTCATGTCGTGGCGCATCTCCGAGCGCGACCAGGCGCGCTCGGCGAGTTCCCACATGGTGTTGAGGTGGTTCGGATTGGTGCCGGTGACCTCCGCGAGCGCCGCGATCGCGCCCTTGGGCGCGAGCAGCCGCCCGTTCAGATAGCGCTCCCAGGACGTCTTGCTGTACCCGGTGCGGTCCGACACCGCGGCGACGCTCAGTCCGCTGCGGTCCACGAGCCGCCGCAGCTGGCTCGTGAACTCGCGTACCTGCGGATCGAGCTCCTCCGGTAGCGCCCTCCAACGAGGCATTGCTTCCCCCTACTCCCCCGTGCGTGCCTGACTGACCCCGCCTGCGCCCGCTGCTCGGTCGGCGTTCCGGTTCTCCGGGCCACTGTGCAGGATGCGCCGGACCAGGTTCGCAGTTCCCTCGTTTCCGGCGCGGATGCGCGTTCGGGCCACGGGCGAGCACCGTCGCACGCCACGTGGTTCGGAGTCCAGTGTCCCATCTGCGCACCGCCCGCACGTACGCAATCCCAGGTCGCGGGGCGATAACGGAAGTCTGGAGAAGCGGTGCGGCTACGTGATGGTGAAGTGGAGCGTGTCCTCCAGGAAGGGCACTTTCAGGACCGGGTCGGGCTGGAGCATCAGTGCGAGCAGCACGATCGCCAGGCCCATCACGCCGTACGTCACCAGGTCCGTGAAGCGCGAGCGGACCGCGAGCATGCCGACCCGCGGGAGGGTCCAGCGGAGCACCGCCCCGATGAGCAGCGCGATGCCGATGACCAGCGTGCCCTGGCGGAACGCGCCGAGCGCGGTGGTGAGCAGCCCCGCCCCGGTCGTGCACAGCACGACGAGGAGCGGCCACTGCCGGGCCGGCGCGGGCGCGTCGGCCGAGGCGGCCCGGCCGCCGCCCTCGGGGCGGGCGGTGTCGCGGGTGACCTGCGGGAAGCGGCGGGAGGTGCGGACGGGCCCGTCGGGGCCCGGCGCGCTCACCGCGCCGGGCGCGAGCGCCTCGCCGTCGGGCGCCGTGACCACGTCGGGCTCCGACTCCGCGTGCGCGCCGGTCCGTGCGCCGGTCCCGCCGGCCCCATCGGCGTCTGTCATCTCGCCGTCCGCCTTCCGGTTCAGCTCGCCGCGACGGCGCGCTCGGCCGCCTCGACGACGTTCACGAGCAGCTGCGCGCGGGTCATCGGGCCCACGCCGCCGGGGTTGGGCGCGCGCCAGCCGGCGACCTCGTTCACGCCCGGGTGGACGTCGCCGAGGATCTTCCCGTGCTCGTCGCGCGAGACGCCGACGTCGAGGACGGCCGCGCCCGGCTTGACGTCCTCGGGCTTGATCAGGTGCGGGACGCCCGCCGCGGCGACGATGACGTCCGCCCGCCGCAGGTGGGAGGAGAGGTCGCGGGTGCCGGTGTGGCACTGCGTCACCGTGGCGTTCTCCGACTTGCGGGTCAGCAGCAGCGGCATCGGGCGGCCGATGGTGGTGCCGCGGCCGACGACGACGACCTCCGCGCCCGCGAGCTGCACACCGTGCCGGCGGAGCAGCGTGATGATGCCGTTCGGGGTGCACGGCAGCGGGCCGGGGATGCCGAGGACGAGCCGGCCGAGGTTCGTCGGGTGCAGCCCGTCGGCGTCCTTGTCCGGGTCCATCAGCTCCAGGATGCGGTTCTCGTCGATGCCCTTGGGCAGCGGCAGCTGGACGATGTAACCGGTGCACGCCGGGTCCGCGTTGAGCTCGCGGACGACGGCCTCGATCTCCTCCTGCGTGGCGGTCGCGGGCAGTTCGCGCTGGATCGAGGCGATGCCGACCTCGGCGCAGTCGCGGTGCTTGCCGGCCACGTACTTCTGGCTCCCGGCGTCCTCGCCGACCAGGACGGTGCCGAGGCCGGGTGCGATCCCCCGGTCCTTGAGGGCCGCCACGCGGGCGGTCAGTTCGGACTTGATCGCGGCAGCGGCCGCCTTGCCGTCGAGAATCTGGGCAGTCATGGCCCCATCTTCCCGGACGCACCGCGCCCGCTGCCAATCCGGTCCCTCGGGATCCGCCGCGATGATCGGGAAGGTTGCACTTGCACAACACCTTCGTCGCCCGGCTGGACAACGGACCGCTCCGGCCAGAACGATGGGGCCGTCACATGTGCCGCGGGCAGTGCCGGGGGGACGCTCCGCTTGAACCAGGCCCTGCCACGCGCGGGGACCGTGTTCTCCGCATTCCTCCGCGCGGGCCGCGCCGTCCCCGCTCCCACGGAGGAAACCCGCCATGAGCTTCGGCGACCCGAAGGACCCCTACGGCCCCCCGCCCGGCCAGCAGCCGCAGGGCGGCCAGCCCGGCTACGGGCAGCCCGGCGGCCAGCCCGGCTACGGCTACCCCCAGCAGGCCCCCCAGGGCGTCCCGCCGCAGCAGGGCTACGGCTACCCGCAGGACCAGCAGCAGGGGTACGGCTACCCGCAGCAGGGCCAGCAGCCCGGCTACGGCATCCCGTCGGCCCCGCCGGTCGGCGCCCCGTACGGCGGCGGCTACCCGGGCGGCTACCCCGGCGGCCGCCCGGAGCTCGCCCACTGGGGCCTGCGCGTCGGCGGCTACTTCATCGACATGCTGATCATCCTGATACCGATGTACGCGCTCCTCTTCGCCGGCGGCGCGATGGCGTCGAGCTCCGTCGACCCGCAGACGGGCCAGGTGGAGTCGGCCGGCTTCGGCGTCGTCGCGCTGCTCGGCGTCCTCTACGCGTTCGGCATGGGCATCTTCCTGATCTACCAGGAGGGCAGCAGCGGCCAGACGTGGGGCAAGAAGGCCGTCGGCATCCAGCTGCTGCGCGAGTCCGACGGCTCGACGCTCGGCTTCGGGATGGCCTTCGTGCGCAAGCTGGCGCACGTCCTCGACAGCTTCGCCTGCTACCTCGGCTGGCTGTGGCCGCTCTGGGACGACAAGAAGCAGACCTTCGCCGACAAGGTGTGCAGCACCGTCGTCGTCAAGAAGTGACCCGGCGCGGGTCCGCCCCGCGCACCGCGAGGGCCGCGTCCCGCCTGCACCCGCAGGGGGACGCGGCCCTCGCCCGTGTCTCAGTGGAAGAAGTGCCGGGTGCCGGTGAAGTACATCGTCACGCCGGCCTGCCGCGCCGCCTCGACGACCTGCTCGTCGCGGACCGAACCGCCGGGCTGCACGACCGCCTTGACGCCCGCCGCCGTCAGCACCTCCAGGCCGTCGGGGAAGGGGAAGAACGCGTCGGAGGCCGCGTAGGAGCCGGCCGCGCGCTCGGCGCCCGCCCGCTCGACCGCGAGCTTCGCGGAGTCGACCCGGTTGACCTGCCCCATGCCGACACCGACGGACGCGCCGTCCTTGGCGAGCAGGATCGCGTTGGACTTCACCGCGCGGCTCGCCCGCCAGGCGAAGGCCAGCTCCTTCAGCTCGGCGGGGCTCAGCGCCTCGCCGGTCGCGAGCGTCCACGTCGACTCGTCGTCGCCCGCCGCCTGCAGCCGGTCGGCGGCCTGGAGGAGCGCCCCGCCGTCGATCTGCTTGACCTCCAGGGCGGCCGCGGGGGCCTCCGCGCAGCGCAGGACGCGGATGTTCTTCTTGCGCGCCAGGACCTCGACCGCGCCGTCCTCGTAGCCGGGGGCCACGATGACCTCGGTGAAGATCTCCGCGACCTGC
This sequence comes from Streptomyces sp. NPDC060194, assembly GCF_042728285.1. NCBI lineage: Bacteria > Bacillati > Actinomycetota > Actinomycetes > Kitasatosporales > Streptomycetaceae > Streptomyces > Streptomyces sp. NPDC060194. Next base: position 62,409 of record NZ_JBHWZH010000005.1, read on the forward strand.
TCGGCCAGCTCCACCGTCACCGGGCGGTTGACGGCGATCACGCCGCCGAACGCCGAGACCGGGTCGCAGGCGTGCGCCTTGCGGTGCGCCTCGGCGACGTCCGCGCCGATCGCGATCCCGCACGGGTTCGCGTGCTTGATGATCGCCACGCACGGGTCGGCGTGGTCGTACGCGGCACGGCGGGCGGCGTCCGTGTCCGTGTAGTTGTTGTACGACATCTCCTTGCCGTGCAGCTGCTCGGCGGCGGCGAGACCGCCTGTCCCGTCCGTGTACAGCGCCGCGCCCTGGTGCGGGTTCTCGCCGTAGCGCAGGACGTTGGAGCGCGCGTAGGTCGAGCCGATGAAGTCGGGGAACGCCTCGCCGTCGCCCGCGTAGTCGCCCGCGAACCAGGACGCGACCGCGACGTCGTAGGAGGCCGTGTGCTGGAACGCCTCGGCCGCGAGGCGCTTGCGGGCGGTGAGGTCGAAGCCGCCGTCGCGGACCGCGTCGAGGACGTCGGCGTACCGGGCGGGGTCGGTGACCACGGCGACCGAGGGGTGGTTCTTGGCGGCGGCGCGGACCATCGACGGGCCGCCGATGTCGATCTGCTCGACGCACTCGTCGTCGGACGCGCCGGAGGCGACGGTCTGCTTGAACGGGTACAGGTTCACCACGACCAGGTTGAACGGCTCGACGCCGAGCTCGGCGAGCTGCTCGCGGTGGGCGTCCAGGCGCAGGTCGGCGAGGATGCCGGCGTGGACGCGCGGGTGGAGGGTCTTGACCCGGCCGTCGAGGCACTCGGGGAACCCGGTCAGCTCCTCCACCGGCGTCACGGGGACCCCGGCCGCGGCGATCCGCCCGGCGGTCGAACCGGTCGAGACCAGCTCGACGCCCGCCTCGTGCAGCCCGCGCGCGAGCTCCTCCAGGCCGGTCTTGTCGTACACGCTGATGAGCGCGCGGCGAACAGGGAGCTTCACGGGATACGTACCTTTCGTCCCTCAATGCGGTAGCCGTTACGGGCGAGACGCCCCACGACGTCGACGAGCAACTCGCGCTCGACTTCCTTGATGCGCTCGTGGAGAGCGGCACCTTCGTCTTCCTCGTCCTCGTCCCGGACCTCGACCACGCCCTGGGCGATGATCGGGCCGGTGTCGACGCCGTTGTCGACGAAGTGGACGGTGCACCCCGTGACCCGCACACCGTGCGCGAGCGCGTCGCGTACGCCGTGGGCCCCGGGAAAACTGGGCAGCAGGGCCGGGTGGGTGTTCACGAAGCGGTTCTCGAAGCGGTCCGTGAACGCCTTACCGACGATCTTCATGAAGCCGGCGGAGACGACGAGGTCGGGCTCGTACGCGGCGACCCGCGCGGTCAGCTCCGCGTCCCACTCCTCGCGGGTCGCGTGGTCCCTCACCCGGGTGACGAACGTCGGCAGCCCGGCCCGCTCGGCGCGCTCGAGACCCGCGATGCCGGAACGGTCCGCGCCGACGGCGACGATCTCCACCCCGTACCCCGGATCGGCGGCGACGCGGTCGATCAGCGCCTGGAGGTTCGTCCCGGAACCGGACACCAGCACGACGACGCGCTTGGCGCTGTTGGCCACGGCGGGGCCCTTTCTCGCGGAAACACTCGCCACCCGACGGCGGCTTCGTACGGTCGTACGAACGCTTCCGCCCCTCGGACACGGGGGACCCTACGAAGCGGACGACCGCCCGCAACGATACCGGCACCTCATCCGGCCCCCACGAGGTGCCCGTCCGCGGGTGCGAGGAGGGGCGACACCACGGAAACCAACCGGCGACCCGCTGAGGACGGGGGCGGACCTGGCGGGTAGCGTCAGAGCAGGGGCCCGCCCGGGACCGACCGCTCGCGTCCCAGCAGGGGCCGATCGGCGCTCGTCGACTCAAGGGGAAGACGCACTCCACATGCCGGACCGACGCCACCGCGCGCACCTCAGCCGCCCGACCTCCCTGCCGCTGGCCGCGGACGGGGGCCCGACGCTGCTGCTGCGGGAGAACCGGCCCCCGGAGTCCCCCTCGGGTTCCGGTCCGTCCGGGTCCCCCGGCTCCGGGCCCGACCGGCCCGACTCCGCCCCGGCCGACGACAACCCCTTCGCCGCACCGCCCGAGGGCCGTCCCGACCGGCCCTGGCGGCCGCGCAGGCCCGACGGGTCCGAGGACGACGGCGACGCCGGTTCCGGCGACAGCTCGCGGGGCGGCGACCGCTCGCCCTGGGGCGGCCGGTGGAGCAGCGACCAGCCCGGCCGGCAGGGCGGCGGCTTCGGCGACCGCCCCGGCCAGGACGACCCCCGCAAGGGCGGGCCCGGGCCCGGCGGGCTGCGCTGGGACCCCAAGGACCCGGCCCAGCGGCGCGCCCGCTACGCGCTCCTGGCCGGCATGTGGTCCTTCTTCACCACGATCCTCATCGCCCCCGAACTGGGCCTGCTGCTCGGTGCGCTGGCGATCTACTGGGGCGTCAGCGCGCTGCGCTCCCGGCAGCCGGCCGGCGCCCCGGTCCGGGCCGACGTCGACGCGATGACGGGCCGCTCGCCGGCCCCGGCCCCCGGCTCCGACGCCCCGGCGGGCCCCGCGCTCGGCGCCCGCCAGCTGAAGTCGGCCGCGGTCAGCGGTCTGGTGATGGCGGGCCTCTCGCTCTGCGTGGTCGCGGCGGGCTTCACGGCGAAGCTGGTCTACAGCGACTACTACACCTGCGTGGACGACGCGCTGACGTCGGTCGCGAAGGACAACTGCAGGGACCTGCTGCCGGAGCGACTGCGGCCGCTGCTGGCGCCGGAGGAGTAGGCGGTCAGCGCGGGGCGGCGGCGTCCGCGGGGCCCGCGGCGTCCGCGCCGCTGGTCTTCGGCGGGGAGGTCTTCGGCGACGAGGCGTCCGGTGACGGCGGGTTCGGTGACGAGGCGTCCGGCGCGGGGGTTTTCGGCGCGGGGGCTTCCGGCGCGGGGGCTTCCGGCACGGGGGCTCCCGGCGTGGCGGTCTTCGAAGGGGGTCGCTCGCCCGCCGTCCGGATCTCGGGAAGCGCCGCCAGCAGGGCCAGTTCCTCCGCGGTGGGCGGCGGCGGGCCGATCTCGGTGAGCTCCTCCGTGAGCGGGGGCAGGTCCGCGGTGACCGGCGGCAGGTCCGGGTGCGCCGTCGGGGGGCCTTCCGCCTTGTCCGCGGCCGCCGCCCAGGGGTTCGCCGCCCAGGCCGCCGGGTCGTGCCCGGGCGCGTCCGCCTCCTTCCGCCGGCCGAACCGCTGCCCGAACCGCCGCCCCGGCAGCGACCGGAGCGTGGGCAGCCGCAGCGCCGGCCGGTGGAAGGCGGGGAGCGAGGGGCCGGCCACCCCTCCCCCGCGCCGGACCTGGGCGATCACGGCCGCCGGCACGGCGACCACGGCGGTCCAGGCGCACGCGGCCGCCCCCGTCAGCCACCAGCTCGGGCCGAACTCCGCCAGCTCCCCCGTCCCCATCGGCCCGCCGGCCAGCGCGGCGAGGCCGCCGGTCAGGACGCCGGCGAGCACCGCGGCGAGCGCCCCGGCGGCGGCCGCGTCAGCCGGGCCCCGGGCCTCGTGGCGGCACAACCGCCGGGCGGTGAGCGCGGCGGCGGCCGCCGGGATCGCGGCGCCCGCCAGCGTCAGCGGTGTGCCGTGGGCGTCGGCCGAGAGCGGGACCGCCGCGAGGAGCGGGAAGGGGGGCGCGCTGGGGGCGCCGACGACCCCGAGCGGGGTCAGCGCACCGGCCACGCCGAGCTGGACTCCGGGGCCGAGGGCGTACGCCGCCCCCCAGACGGCCGCGTTCGGCAGCAGCGCGAGAGCGAGGAGGACGAGCGCGATCCGCGCCGACCACGGTCCCGCCGTGCGGACGAGTTCGGCGTGGGCGGCGGGCGCGTGCGTCGCGAGGACGGTCGCCGCGAGCAGCGCACCGCCGGCCACCAGGGTGAGGACGCCGTCGGCCGCCGCGCGGAGGGCGGTCGTGTTCCGCGGCGAGAGGAGCCCCGCGGGAAGGCGGTCCAGGAGGCGCCGGGCCGCGGGGGGCCGCTCGGCCGACGGCCTGCGCGCGCTCCACGCCCCGGCGGCCGCGGCGCCGAAGACCAGCAGCGGGACGTGCACCAGGGCGCTCAGGGGCACGGCGGGCAGCGCGCCGCCGCGGGCGAACACGACGGCCGCGGCGGCGACCGCGAGGTAGCCGACGGCGATCCCCCAGACGGCCGTACGGGGTGAGGCCGTGGCCGCGCCCGGGCCCCCGGCGGCGTCCCCGCTCTCGCCCTCGTCGTCCGTGCAGGCGTCGCGGGTCGCCCGGTGGACGAGGAGGACGGGCAGGGCGAGCAGCAGCAGCGGGGTGACGCCGACCGGTGCCGGGAGCCCGGAGAGGGTGTCGGGGCGGAGCAGTTCGGTGCCGTGCGCGAGCAGCCAGAGGCTCGCCGCGACCTCCAGGGCGCCGCCGAGCCCGTCGTCCGGGAACGGCGAGCTGATCCACAGCATCAGCACGAGCACCGCGAAGCCGCCGAGGCCGAGCCCGGCGGCGATCGCGCCGCCGAGGAGGCAGGCGGGAAGCGCCGGGGACAGGTTCCTGTGGAGCGTGGGGGCCGCCGTGCGGTCGGTCGTCCGGGTCACCGCCGCATTCTCCCGATACCACCCGCATTACCCGCGCAACAGGCGAAGCCCGGACGTGTCGATCAAGATGCGCTTATGCGACTTCTCACGCTGCGCGCCGCCCTGCCCGGAGGGCCTTCCTCATGACCGAACGTGCCGCGACGCCCGTGAACAGCCCGCTGCCCCTGCCCGACGACCGCCGTCGCCTGCGCGAATCCGCCGGCGTGACCCGCGAGGACCTCGCCGCCGCGCTCGGCGTCGGGCTCCGCACCGTCCGCTCCTGGGAGTCAGGCCGCAGCACCCCCCGCGGCCGCGTCCGCGAGGCGTACGCACATCTGCTCGGGGGGTGGGCGGCGGGAGCGCGGGGGGCGGTGGCGGAGGCCGCGCGTGGGTCGGAGACGAGCCCGGCCGCGGCGCTCGGGTCGCGGCCGTCCGGGGCGCGCGGGGGCCGCACGGCCGCGCGGGCGGTGGTGCGCGAGCCGGAGCGGGAGCCCGAACCGGAGCACGAGCGCGCACCGGAGGCCGTGCCCGAGCCCGGCCCGGAGCGGCCGGCGGAACCGGAGCCCGGCCGCGCGCCCGACGGCGAGCCCGAGCCGGACCACTCCCGGGGGACCGCACCCGTCCGCGACCCCGGCGGGCTCACGCCCGCCCGCGCCTTCGAACTGCTGCACGCGCACGCCGCGCCCGGGCTCCTCCACCAGACGTACCTGCTGACCGGGCGGCCCGCGCTGGCCGCCGCGGCGGTGCAGCGGGCCTTCCACACCGCCTGGGAGCGCTGGCCCGAGGTCGCCCGCGACCCCGACCCGGTGGGCTGGGTCCGGGCCGCGGCCCACGACCACGCGCTCTCGCCCTGGCACCGGCTGCGACCCGTGCACGCCCGCGCCGACCGGCGGCGAGGGCGCGGGCCCGAGGCGTTCCGCGCCCTGCTGCGCGCGGTGGGCTCCCTGCCGCCGCCCTACCGGCGGACCCTCCTCCTCGTCGACCTCGTCGGCCTCGGTCTGCCCGAGACCGCGGCCGAGACCGAGGCCAGCACCCCCGCCGCGGTCGGCCGCCTGGCCTTCGCGCGGACGCACATCGCCACCGCGCTGCCCGACCTGCGCGATCCCGCCGCCCTCCGCGACCACCTCGCCGCGGTCCCCCTCCCCTCCTCCCTCGCCGCCCGCGGCGGTGAGGAGGCCCGCCTGCGCGCCGAGACCCGCACCCTCCTGCGCACCCGCGGCGCCCTCGGCCTCGCCGCGCTCGTCACCGGCGCGACCTGCTTCACCCTCGCCACGGCCCCACCCCCCGGCCAACGCCCCCTCGGCCCGACCTTCCCCGTCGCCGGGGGCACGGCGCAGGTGGGGCGGCCCGGGCCGGACGCGCTGTCCCCGAGAGAGGAGTGGATGCGCGCACACCTGCGCGGCGACGGCGGCCGGCTGACCCCGTCGGGTGTCTGACCCCTGCGAGGTGGGGGCTACCGGGGCGGGCGCGACGATTGCCCACAGCGGGAACCAAGAACATCAGCCCGGCTGGCGGGCGGTGGCCCGAACCCCACTCCGACGCCCGCATCCGGCCGACGGGCCGTAGCCCAAAAAAACCAGCCCGGCCGGCGATTGAGGCCGGAGGGCGCAGCCCGACGTGGGGGTGCGGGGGCGGAGCCCCCGCCGGGCCGGGCAACGACGAGGCCCGCACCCCCCGGGGAGGGGAGCACGGGCCTCGGGCCGTACAGAAGCGCGGGGGTCAGCCCGCGAGGATCGCCCGCGCGAGCTTCGCCGTCTCGGTCGGCGTCTTGCCTACCTTGACGCCGGCGGCCTCCAGGGCCTCCTTCTTCGCGGCGGCCGTGCCGGAGGAGCCGGAGACGATGGCGCCCGCGTGGCCCATGGTCTTGCCCTCGGGCGCGGTGAAGCCCGCGACGTAGCCGACGACCGGCTTCGTGACGTTCTTCGCGATGTAGTCGGCCGCGCGCTCCTCCGCGTCGCCGCCGATCTCACCGATCATCACGATCAGGTCGGTGTCGGGGTCGGCCTCGAACGCGGCGAGCGCGTCGATGTGCGTCGTACCGATGACCGGGTCGCCACCGATGCCGACGGCCGACGAGAAGCCGATGTCCCGCAGCTCGTACATCATCTGGTACGTCAGCGTGCCGGACTTCGAGACCAGGCCGATGCGGCCCGGCTTCGTGATGTCGCCCGGGATGATGCCCGCGTTGGACTGGCCCGGCGTGATGAGACCGGGGCAGTTCGGACCGATGATCCGCGTCTTGTTGCCCTTGGCCTGCGCGTACGCCCAGAACGCCGCCGAGTCGTGCACGGCGATGCCCTCGGTGATGACCACCGCGAGCGGGATCTCCGCGTCGATCGCCTCGACGACCGCGGCCTTGGAGAAGGCCGGCGGGACGAAGAGGACGGAGACGTCGGCGCCGGTCTTCTCCATCGCCTCGGCGACGGAGCCGAAGACGGGGACCTCGGTGCCGTCGAAGTCGACTGTCGTGCCGGCCTTGCGCGGGTTCACGCCGCCGACGATGTTGGTGCCGTCACCGAGCATGAGCTTGGTGTGCTTCATGCCGGTGGCACCGGTCATGCCCTGGACGATGACCTTGCTGTCCTTGGTGAGGAAGATAGCCATGGTGTTTGGAGTCCCTCTTCCTTACTTCGCAGCCGCGGCGAGTTCGGCGGCCTTGTCGGCCGCGCCGTCCATGGTGTCCACGCGCTGGACCAGCGGGTGGTTCGCGTCGCTGAGGATCTTGCGACCCAGCTCCGCGTTGTTGCCGTCGAGGCGCACGACCAGCGGCTTCTCGACCTTCTCGCCCTTCGAGGCGAGCAGCTCGAGCGCCTGCACGATGCCGTTGGCGACCTCGTCGCACGCGGTGATGCCACCGAAGACGTTGACGAAGACGGACTTGACGTCCGGGTCGCCGAGGATGATCTCCAGGCCGTTCGCCATCACCTCGGCGGACGCGCCGCCGCCGATGTCGAGGAAGTTGGCGGGCTTCACGCCGCCGTGCGCCTCACCGGCGTAGGCGACGACGTCGAGCGTCGACATGACGAGCCCGGCGCCGTTGCCGATGATGCCGACCTCGCCCTCGAGCTTGACGTAGTTGAGGCCCTTGGCCTTGGCCGCCGCCTCCAGCGGGTTGGCCGCGTCCTTGTCCTCGAGCGCCTCGTGCTCCGGCTGGCGGAAGTCGGCGTTCTCGTCGAGCGAGACCTTGCCGTCCAGGGCCAGGATGCGGCCGTCCTTGGTCTTGACCAGCGGGTTGACCTCGACGAGGAGCGCGTCCTCGGCGACGAAGGTGTCCCACAGGGTGACCAGGACCTCGGCGACTCCCTCGGCCACGTCGGCCGGGAACTTCGCCTGCGCGACGATCTCGCGGGCCTTCTCCAGGGTGACGCCGTCGTTCGCGTTGACCGGGACCTTCGCGAGGGCCTCGGGGGTCTTCTCCGCGACCTCCTCGATGTCCATGCCGCCCTGCACCGACGCCATCGCGAGGAAGGTGCGGTTGGTCCGGTCGAGGAGGTACGAGACGTAGTACTCCGCCTCGATCTCGGGGGACAGCTCGGCGATCATCACCTTGTGGACCGTGTGGCCCTTGATGTCCATGCCGAGGATGTCGGTCGAACGGGCCACGGCCTCGTCCGGGTCGCCGGCCAGCTTCACGCCGCCGGCCTTGCCACGGCCGCCCACCTTGACCTGGGCCTTCACGACCGACTTGCCGCCAAGACGCTCGGTGGCCTCGCGCGCCGCCTCAGGCGTCTCGATGACTTCACCGGCCAGCACCGGTACACCGTGCTTGGCGAAGAGGTCCCTCGCCTGATACTCGAACAGGTCCACGCGCGTTCCGTCCTTGGTGATCGCGGTTTGTTGTCTGCGTGGGCGTGCCGCGGAGGGCAACGTGACGACACCGGTCACAAGGGAGGCGTCACGGTGTCCGTGAACGCGGCATGTCCGTCTCGCAGGTTATCCCCGAGGGCGTCGGGCCCCTAAATCGCAGATCACACCTGGACGGTGATACCTGTCACAGATCGCGACGGACGCGTGACGGGGAGCGGGGCGGGACGGTTGAGCCGGACGAGGCGGCGTGACCTGGGTCACACGCGACGACGACGGGGTCCGTGGGCCGAGGGCCGGCGGTCGCCGCCGGGTCCCGTCGCCGCACCGACCGTCTCGTCGTCCGCAGCCCTGGGGGCACTCCGTGCAGCTCGTCCGTATCGACCTTCCCGCCGTCACCGCCCGGCCCGCAGGCCCCGGCCGACGGATCGTTTCCGCCGCCGTCGCCCTCGGGGCGGCGGCCGTGCTCGCCGGCTGCTCCGGGAGCGGCGCCGACTCCGCCGCGGCGAAGCCGGAGGGCTTCGACGTGGCGGCGGCGCTGAAGCAGGCCGACCGCTCGGCGTACTCCGCCGTGATGACCACCCGCTCGGAGGCCGACGGGAAGACGGCCCTGTCGCTGACGGGGCGGATCAACTTCAACGCGCCGACCACCGGCAGCCTCAGGATGTCGATCAGCCCGGGCACCGCCCAGGAGAGCGGCGTCGAGCAGGTCATCACCGACGGGGCCGCGTACACCCGGGTGACGAAGGGCGCGGGGGCCGGTCAGGCCTGGCAGAAGGTGCCGGTCACCGACCCGGCCAAGGCGGCCCGGGTCCCGGACCTGGCCCGGTACGCCGAACTCCTCCTCGAGCGCGGCCCCTCGGTGCAGAAGGGGCAGGTGACGAAGGACGGCGTGGTCACCCAGCACCTGTCGGGGGAGATCGGCAAGGACGACCTGCGCACGGTCGACACCAGCGTGTACGAGAGCGTGAAGAACTCGGACGCCGACGGGGTGCGGACCGACGTGTGGGTGGACCGGGAGGGCCGGATCGTCCGGCTCGAGCAGTGGTTCTCGCTGCGCGAGCCGGGCGCGGACAAGGAGACCGCGCTGCACCAGGCCACCCGCTTCAGCGACTTCGCGGGGCCGGTGGAGGTCCGCACGCCGAAGGGCGCCTGAGCCCCGGCCCGCCGGCCACCACCCCGGCCCGCCCGGGGCTCACGCCTCGGGCACGGGTATCGGGCGCTTCTCCAGGGCGGCGGCCATGACGTCGGGGAACAGGTCGGGGGTGCAGGCGAACGCGGGCGCGCCGAGGGCGGCGAGCGCGGCGGCGTGCTCGCGGTCGTAGGAGGGCGCGCCCTCGTCGGACAGGGCGAGCAGGGCGACGAACTGCACCCCCGACGCCTTCATCGCCGCGACCCGCTTGAGCATCTCGTCGCGGATGCCGCCCTCGTAGAGGTCGCTGATCAGCACCACGACCGTCTCGGCCGGCCGGGTGATCTGCGACTGGCAGTACGCGAGCGCCCGGTTGATGTCCGTGCCGCCGCCGAGCTGGGTGCCGAAGAGGACGTCGACGGGGTCGTCGAGCTGGTCGGTGAGGTCGACGACGGCCGTGTCGAAGACGACGAGCCGGGTCGCGATCGACCGCATCGAGGCGAGGACGGCTCCGAACACCGAGGCGTAGACGACGGAGGCCGCCATCGAGCCGGACTGGTCGATGCAGAGCACCACCTCCTTCTTCACGGCCTGCGAGGCGCGGCCGTAGCCGACGAGTCGCTCGGGGACGACGGTGCCGGTGCGGGCCGCGTCGTCGCCGGCCGCGGGCCCGCCCGTTCCGCCCGTTCCGCCTGTTCCGGCCGGCAGGGTGACGTAGTTCTTGAGGTTGGCGCGGATGGTGCGGTCCCAGTCGATGTCCCGGTGCCGGGGGCGGTTGACCTTCGCGCTGCGGTCGAGGGCGCCGGTGAGGGTGGCGCGGGTCTTCGTGGCGAGCTTGCGCTCCAGTTCGTCGACGACCTTGCGCACCACGGCCCGCGCGGTCTCCTTGGTCTCCTCGGGCATCGCCTTGTTGAGCGACAGGAGCGTGCCGACGAGGTGGACGTCGGCCTCGACCGCCTCCAGCATCTCCGGTTCGAGCAGCAGGGTGCTCAGTCCGAGCCGGTCGATGGCGTCCCGCTGCATCACCTGGACGACGGAGGCGGGGAAGTAGGTGCGGATGTCGCCGAGCCAGCGGGCGACGGAGGGTGCGGAGCCGCCGAGTCCCGCGGAGCGCTCGCGCCGCGAGCCGTTGCTCCCGCCGTCGCGTCCGTACAGCGCGGCGAGCGCGCCGTCCATGGCGGCGTCCGTGCCGCCGAGCGGGCAGCCGGTGCCGTCGGCCTCGCCGCCGCCGAGCACGAGGCGCCAACGGCGCAGCCGTTCGGCGGCGTCGACAGCGGGGGCGGCGGTGTCCCCGTGCCCGGTCCCGGCCGCCTGACTGTCCGTCAGGGGTGTCGTCATCGGTCCCTCCCTCGCTCCGTGGGGTTCGTGCCGGTGGTGTCGCTCATCGGGCGGCCCCGCTGCCGCCTCCGGCGCCGGCACCGGCGCCGGCGCCGAGCAGCAGGCCGAGCACCGGCAGCACCGCGTCGGCCCGCTCCTGGTCCAGCGCGGCGCCGAAGCCGGGTATCCCCTCCGCCGCCGGACCCGCTTCCGGCCCGGCCGGGCCCCGGCGGACCAGTTCCCCGAGCGTGCGGCGCACCCCGCTCTCGTAGGCGCCGAAGGTGCGGCGCAGCAGCGGCAGCACGTCGGTGAAGGAGTCGGCGGGGACGCCGCCGAGCCAGGCGTCGACCAGCCCGAGCAGTCGGGGGTCGTGCACGAGGAGCATCCCGCCGCCGCCGAGGAACCCCTCGAGCCAGGCGGCCGCCTGCACGGGCGGGGTGCCGACGGAGAGGGCGAGCCCCATCAGCCGGGCCGTCTCCTCGACGGCCAGCGCGCCCTCGTCGAGCAGCAGCCGGGCCGCGCGGCCGCGGAGCAGTCCGGGCACGGCGTCCCGCAGCGCCAGGGTGCGCAGGACCGCGTGCCACCGATCGCGCAGGTCGGTGTCTTCCCCGGCCAGCAGGCCGACCGCGTCGTGCACGGACTCCAGGTGGCCGCGCATCTCGAGCGCGCCGTCCGCGTCGAGGCCGGCGCAGGCGGGCGGCAGGCCGACGAAGACCCGGCGGGCGAGCCCGTCGGCGACCTCGGCGAGCGCGGCGGTGTCCGTGCCGCGCACGTCGCCGTAGCGCAGGGCGCGGGCGAGGGCGGGGAGGGCGGCGGCCAGGTGGCCGACGTCGGCGTCGAGGGCGGCCCGGTCGGCCAGGACGCGCATGATCACCGGGAGGGCGGCGGGGAGGTCGGCGAGCAGGCACCGCTCGGCGAGCGCGGTGACCTCGCCGAGGCCGGGCGCCTCCAGCGCGCCCGACTCCGCCTTCGCGGTGGCGGCGGCCAGGACCGTGGTGCCCCAGATGCCCGCCTCGGCGACCCGGACCGACAGCTCCGGCTCCCAGCGCAGTCGCCAGCTCTCGCGGAAGGTCCCCGTGGTGCCGCGGGCGGTACGGGCCGGTTCGCCCCAGCCGATGCCGAGCAGCCGCAGCCGGTGCAGCAGCCGGCTGCGGGCGGCGTCGGTGTCCTTGCGCAGGTCGAGGTCCAGTTCGCGCTCGGCGGCCTCCGGCCTGAGCCGCAGGGTGCGCTGAAGGCGGGTCAGGTCCCGCTGCAGGGGGACGGCGGGGGCCGCCTCGGGCACCTCGCCGAGGACGTCGCCGACCACGAGCCGGTCGTGGACCAGGGCGAGCGGCACGTCGGAGCCGTCGCACATCACCGCGCGGACGGCGTCGGTGGTCTCGGTGAGCCCGGCGAGCGGGCGGCCGCGCATCACGGCCAGGCTGTCGGCGAGGCGCACGGCCTCGATGACGTGGGCGGAGGAGACCGGCCACCCCTCGTCGCGCAGGAGCCCGGCGACCTTCGTCATCCAGCGGGCGACCGGCCGGTCGGCGGCGGAGAAGAGGTGCCCGTACCAGCCCGGGGACTCGATGCCGGCGCCGTAGCCGCTGGTCCGGGAAAGCCGGCGGTGCGTCCAGGGGACCCAGGTCAGCTCGACCCTGACCTTGGGGAGGCCCTTGAGGAGGGCCCGGTCGGCGGTGACGGCGGTCCTCGCGCGGAGTGCGGGGACGTGCCAGGCGCCGCAGACCACGGCGACCGACCCGGCACCGAACTCCCGTACGGCGTTGCGCAGCTGGAGCCGCATGTACGCCTCGCGCACGAGGTCCCGCTCGTGGCCGCCGTGCCCGTGCTCCTCGCGCAGGGCGGCCATCGCGTCGCCGAGCGCCTCGAAGGCGGCGAGCGGTCCCTCGCCCTCGCGGCCGAAGCCCTGGTGCTCGACGACGTCCTCCCACCAGCGCTCCGGGTCGTCGTAGCCGGCGGTGCGGGCGAGGACGGCGAGCGGGTCGACGCGCAGGTCCTCGGTGAGCTCGGCGGGTGCGGCGGCGGGCCCGCCGGGGGTGCCGGTGCCTCCCCTGCCGTCCTCCTCGTCCGGTCCGCCGCCGTCGGCCGGCTGACGGTCCGTCGTCGCGGGAGTGTCCGACGGGGCGCCCTCGGGGTGGGCGAGGGAGTGGGCGGCGGGCAGGTCGACGAAGCGGACGGGGACGTCGTGGGCGAGCGCCCAGCGGACGGCGACCCACTCCGGGGAGAACTCGGCCAGCGGCCAGAAGGCGGCCCGGCCCGGATCGTCCACCACGTGGGCGAGGAGCGCGACGGGCGGGCGCATCGTCTCCTCGGCGGCGAGCGCCACCAGGGCGTCCGCCTCCGGCGGGCCCTCGATCAGGACGACGGCGGGCTTGCGCTCCTCCAGCGCCGCCCGCACCGCGCGGGCCGATCCGGGACCGTGGTGCCGCACCCCGAGGAGCAGCGGGACCGCCGTCACGCGGACACCTCGCGGCAGGCCCGGTAGAAGTCCTTCCAGCCGTCCCGCTCGCGGACCACGGCCTCCAGGTACTCCTGCCAGATCACCTGGTCGGCCGCCGGGTCCCGGACGACCGCGCCGAGGATGCCCGCCGCCACGTCCCCGGGGCGCAGCACCCCGTCGCCGAAGTGCGCCGCGAGGGCGAGGCCGTTGGTGACGACGGAGATCGCCTCGGCCGTGGACAGGGTGCCGCTGGGCGTCTTCAGCTTCGTGCGGCCGTCGGCGGTGACGCCGTCGCGCAGTTCGCGGAAGACGGTGACGACCCGGCGGATCTCGTCGATGCCCTCCGGGCCGCCGGGCAGGCTGAGCGAGCGGCCGACCTGGTCGACCCGGCGGGAGACGATGTCGACCTCGGCGTCGGCGGTCGCGGGCAGCGGGAGCACCACGGTGTTGAAGCGGCGGCGCAGCGCGCTGGAGAGGTCGTTGACCCCGCGGTCGCGGTCGTTGGCGGTGGCGATGAGGTTGAAGCCGCGGACCGCCTGCACCTCGTCCCCCAGCTCGGGGATCGGCAGGGTCTTCTCGGAGAGGATGGTGATCAGCGAGTCCTGCACGTCGGCCGGGATGCGGGTCAGCTCCTCGACCCGGGCGGTCATGCCCTCGGCCATCGCGCGCATCACCGGGCTGGGCACCAACGCCTCGCGGCTCGGGCCCTCGGCGAGGAGGCGCGCGTAGTTCCAGCCGTAGCGGATCGCCTCCTCCGGGGTGCCCGCCGTGCCCTGCACCAGCAGGGTGGAGTCGCCGCTGACCGCCGCGGCGAGGTGCTCCGACACCCACGTCTTCGCGGTGCCGGGGACACCGAGGAGCAGCAGGGCCCGGTCGGTGGCGAGCGTGGTGACGGCGACCTCGACGATGCGGCGCGGGCCGACGTACTTGGGCGTGATCACCGTCCCGTCGTCGAGCGTGCCACCGAGCAGGTAGGTGGCGACGGCCCACGGCGACAGCTTCCACCGCTCGGGCCGCTGCCGGTCGTCGGCGGCGGCCAGCGCCTTCAACTCGGAGGCGAACGCGTCTTCGGCGTGCGGGCGCAGGGCTTCGGTCATGGATCCCCCTCACGACATCGCCGGGCGGTTGCGCCGGCGATGGAACCACCGTGCACCATCCCACTGACAATCAGCTCTGACCTGCGACGGAGCCCGGATCAGGGCCCGTTGTCAGTGGCGGGTCCTACCGTCGAGACATGACGCAACAGGGGGATCGCAACGGGGTCGACGCGCGCTGGTCGGCCGAACAGGTGCTCGCTCTCGCGCCCGACGCGGCCTCGCGGAAGGCGGGGAGCCGGCTCGGCTCCGCCGGGCCTTGGTCGGAGCACGGCGCGCACGGCGGTGCGGTGTGGGGGCTGTGCAAGGGCAGCGGCAGCAAGCCGTACCGGATCGTGGTGGACACGGCGGGTCCGGCGTACAAGTGCAGTTGCCCGAGCCGGAAGTTCCCGTGCAAGCACGCGCTGGGGCTGCTGCTGCTCTGGTCGTCCGGCACCGGCTCGCTGCCGGACGCGGCCGCCGTGCCGGAGTGGGCCGAGCCGTGGCTCGCCGCCCGGAAGGAGCGCGCGAGCGCGCCGAAGCCCACGGCCGCCGCCGCGTCGGCGGACCCCGAGGCCGCCCGGCGCCGGGCCGAGCGGCGCGCCCAGCGGATCACGGCGGGCACGGCCGAGCTGGAGCAGCGGCTCGCGGACCTGGTGAGCGGCGGCCTGGCCGCCGCCGACCGGTCGGGATACGCGCTGTGGGAGGAGACCGCGGCCCGCATGGTCGACGCCCAGGCGCCCGGGCTCGCCTCCCGGGTACGGGAGTTGGGCGCCGTGCCGTCCTCCGGACCGGGGTGGCACGTGCGCCTCCTAGAGGAGTGCGGGCTGCTCCACCTCCTCGACCGGGCCTGGGCCGCCCGCGAGTCCCTGCCCGCCCCGCTCGCCGCCACCGTCCGCGCCCGGGTGGGCCTCCCCACCGCCCCCGGACCGGACGCCGGGGTCCGCGACCGCTGGCTCGTCCTCGCCCAGTACGACACCTCCGACGGCAAACTGACGACCCGCCGGATCCATCTCCACGGCACCGCGACCGGCCGCCCCGCCCTCCTGCTCTCCTTCGGCGCCGCCGGCCGCGCGCCCGAACTCGCCCTGCCGGTCGGCCTCGCCGTCGACGCGGAAGCCGCCTTCCACCCCGGCGCCCTGCCCCTGCGCGCCCAGCTCGGGGAGTCCTCGAGGCCGCTCGCCGGCACCGGCGAACGCCCGCCCGGCACGGACGCGGCCGGCGCCGCGGCCGCGTACGGGGAACGCCTCCGCGACGACCCCTGGCTGGAGTCCTGGCCGCTGACCCTGGCCGCGGCGATACCGGCCCCGCACGGCGAGAGCTGGCAACTGGCGGACGCCGACGGCCGGTCGGCACTCCCCCTGACCTCCTCCTTCGCCCGGTCACCGGGGCTCTGGAGGCTCGTCGCGCTCTCCGGCGGCGCTCCCCTGCGCGTCTTCGGCGAACTCGGCCACCGCGGCTTCGACCCGCTCACCGCGTGGACGGCGGACTCCACCGAGCTCGTCCCGCTGCGCTGACCCGCGCCCGGGCCGCCGGGCCCTTCCGCACGCCGCGCCGTCCGCACCACTCCTCGCACCCCGAAGGGACCCGATGACCGCCGCCACCGCCCCTCCCTCCTGGGAGGACCTCGTCACCACCGCCCTCCTCGGCACCGACCGCCGCCCGGGCCGCACCGCCGAGGCCCTGCTCGACGCCGCCGCCACCGCCACCGTCCGCCGGCGCGCGGGGCTGCGCCCCGCCGAGGCCGCCCCCCTGCCGTCGCCCGCACCGGCCGACGACCGCCCCGACCTGCCCCCGGCAGCCCGCCGACGGCTCGCCGCCCTCCTCGCCGACCGCGCCTCCGGCGGCCAGGGCGGCCGGCGCACGACCCCCGACCTGACCGAACTCCTCCCGCAGTGGCTGGCCGCCGCCGAGCGGCACGGCTACCGGGCGGCCCCCGAACTCGTCCCCGCACTCCTCGACGCGGCCCGCGCCCGGACGGACCTCCGCCCCCGGGCCCTCGCCGTCGCGGGCCCCCTCGCCCGGTGGCTCGCGGCCCTCAACCCGGAGTGGAAGTACGCCCTGCGCACCGCGACCGGCACCGCCGGCCTGCCCGCGCCCGACGACCCCGCGGCGGTGCAACGCCTCTGGCAGGACGGTCTGTTCGCCGAACGGGTCGCCCTCCTCACCGCCGTACGCGCCCATGATCCTGACGCCGGCCGCGAGTTGCTCGCGGCCGGCTGGGCGAGCGAACGCGCCGAGGACCGGCTGATGTTCCTCGACTCCCTCCGCGAGGGCCTGCGCCCGGCCGACGAACCCTTCCTGGAGGCGGCGCTGGGGGACCGCAGCCGCCATGTCCGCTCCACCGCCGCCGAGTTGCTGTCGGCGCTCCCCGGCTCGGGCCTGGCCCGCCGGATGGCCGCCCGGGCGGGGACCTGCGTCGGCCTCGACCGCCTGGCCGGCGGCGGGCCCGACGGGGCGCCCGCCGTGATCAGCGTCGAGGCCCCGCACGAGTGCGACGCGGAGATGCAGCGCGACGGCGTCACCCCCAAGCCGCCCGCCGGCCGGGGCGAACGCTCCTGGTGGCTGAGCCAGTTGGTCGAGGCCTCGGCGCTGGGCGTGTGGACGGAGCGGCTCGGCGGCCGCACGCCGGCCGAGATCGTCGCCCTGCCCGTCGCCGACGACTGGCGGGACGAGCTGCACGCCGCCTGGTGCCGGGCGGCCGTGCGCCAGCACGACCCCGAGTGGTCCCGGGCGCTCCTCGGCCCACCCACGGCGCCCGGGGCGGCCGGGCCGGGCTCCGCCTCCCTCTCCGAGCGCACCCAGCTGCTCTCCGTGCTCCCCGCCGGTGAACGGGCCCTCTGGGTCGCGGGGTTCATCTCCGCCCACGGCCTGTCGGAGGCGTTCCAGCTGCTCGGGACGTGCGCGGTGCCGTGGTCGGAACCGCTCGGCGGGGCGGTGGTCGACGCGCTCGACATCGCCCGGGACGCCGGCGGCTACCCCTGGAGCTTCAGCGGCGTGATGGGGCTGGCCGAACGCTGCCTGGACCCGTCGGAGGCGGCCCGCCTGGACACCCTGACCGCGACCCCGGACGAACCGGCGGACGGTTCACCGGGCGTCGGGGCGTACTGGTCGGAGGCGTTCCAGCGGCTGGTGGGCACCCTGCGGCTGCGCGCGACGATGCTCGCCGAACTGGACGGGACGGCCCAGGAGTCGGCGACCTCCGGGCCGTGAGAAGGACCGCGGGCACTGGGGGGGCGGACCTCCGTAGCGCCGGGGCGGCGCGAGCCGGGACGCCGGGCCGGGACCGTCCCGGCGTGGCGCGACGGGACCGCCGGGACGGGCCCGCGGGCCGAGGTCAGACCGGCTGGCGCACGTTCTCCCGCACCCACTCGACGATCGACTGAGTCGTCGCCCCCGGCGTGAAGATCGCGGCGACGCCGATCTCCTTCAGCGACGGGATGTCGTCCTCCGGGATGATGCCGCCGCCGAACACCTTGATGTCCTCGGCGTCCCGCTCCTTCAGCAGCTCGATCACCTTGGCGAAGAGCGTGTTGTGGGCGCCGGAGAGGATGGACATGCCGATCGCGTCGGCGTCCTCCTGGATGGCGGTGTCCACGACCTGCTCGGGCGTCTGGTGCAGCCCGGTGTAGATGACCTCCATCCCGGCGTCGCGCAGAGCGCGGGCGATCACCTTCGCACCCCGGTCGTGCCCGTCGAGCCCCGGCTTGGCGACCACGACGCGGATCGGTCCAGCCACACCCATCACTGCCTCCATCTGCCGCGTGAACCCACGATGCACCGCGATCCGCATGCCGCCCGAGGGGCGCGCGGACCCCGCGAAGTGAACGAACGTTATCGCCAGCATCCCCCAAGCAGCGGTTTCGCGGCACCCCCGGAGGGGGAAATCACACGGTGGGACACATTCGCCACCCGCCGCTTCCGCACCAGGGACCCCGGGCGCGGCCCCCTCCTCCGAGCCCACCGGCACGAGCCGAACGACCACCCGTGCCGCACTCCGCGCACAGCCTCTCGCCCCCCTCCACCCGAGCCGAACAGACCCCGGGGCCGCCCGAGCCCGACCGCCGCCGCCTCCGCGCGCCCCGGCGGCGCCTCGCGCGCCGCGAGGAGGTCGCCCGTGAAGCCGCCGTTCCCGCCGCCCCTCCCACCCCTCCCGGGAGCGGGCCTCCGCCTGTCGACCGCGGCACTGAAGGCCGTCGCACTGGAGGTGGCGATCCTGGCCGGACACCTCGCCCTCTACCCCTCCGGACTCCTCCCCGAACGACTGCCGGCGCCCCGCCCGCACCGGCCGGAGGACCGGACCGACACGCCCGGGACGCACCGGCTGCCGACGGACACCGCCGACCGCCCCGTCGTACTGCTGCACGGCTTCGTCGACAACCGCTCGGTCTTCGTCCTGCTGCGCCGCACCCTCGCCGTACCCGGTCGGCGCCGGATCGAGTCGCTCAACTACTCCCCGCTCACCCGCGACATCCGCACCGCCGCCGGCCTGCTCGGCCGGCACATCGAGGGGGTCTGCGCCCGCACCGGCCGGGACGAGGTGGACATCGTCGGCCACAGCCTGGGCGGGCTGATCGCCCGCTACTACGTGCAGCGGCTCGGCGGCGACCGGCGGGTGCGCACCCTCGTCACCCTGGGGACCCCGCACGGCGGCACGAACGCCGCACCGCTGCTGAACGCCCACCCGATCGTGCGCCAGATGCGCCCGGACTCCGACGTCGTCGAGGAGCTGCGCGGTCCCGCGCCCGGCTGCCGCACTCGGTTCGTATGTTTCTGGAGCGATATGGACCACGTGATGGCGCCGGTGGAGACGGCCGCTCTCGACCACCAGGACCTGACGGTCAGGAACGTGCGGGTGTCCGGTATCGGCCATCTCGCCCTGCCCGTCCACCCGGCGGTCGCGGCCGAGATCCGGCAGGCACTGGACGCCGGGCCGCAGGACGCCTCCGAAAGGCCGGTCTCGGTGGCGTGATCCGGCCGCGGCGGCCGAACGGGGTCACGGCCGTGGGGCCCCGACACCCGTATCTTTTCGAACAGTTACCGAACACAGGGCCAAAGCTGAGCCCGCCGTCCGCCGAAACACGACCGGATGCCCCTTTTCGCACAGGCGAAAACCTGTTGAAGATTGTCGCCGTCGCATACCGCCGGGTACAGTCGCCGCACTGCTCTGCCTCTGGGGTGGCTCTCAGACCCCAGCTCCTGCTGTCGAGGCGAAAGAGACGTTGGTGAACGACCGTCCCCCGCCAGGGAATGCGTATCCCCCGGCTCCGGCGCCCGACGCCCCCTTCGTGGACTACGCGGCCTACGGCCACCAGGACGCCTCCTACGGCGGCGCCGGTGCGTACGGCGACGGCTCGCCGGGCGGCTCGTACGGCCCGGACGGCCTCCACGGCTTCGGTCACACCCCCGATCCGCTCTTCGGTGACTACTCCACTACCCCCAGCGGAGCATTCGACTCCTCTTCCTGGAACGGCAGTTATCCGGCCCAGGACACCGGCGCGTTCGGCACCACCGCGCATGGCGCGGCCGGCCCCTGGGCCACCGCATCCGACCAGCTCTCCTTCGCGGCGGACATCCCCGCCCAGGTCCCGTACGGCCCGGCCCCGGCGGCGCACGGCTACGCCGACGCCTGGAATCCGGACCCGGTCCACCCGTCGTACGACACCGACGGCGGCGGAGCCACCGGGTACGCGACCGGCGGCCACGACAGCTCCTGGCCCGCCCACGGCGCCCAGGACTCCGGCGCCTACGACGCAACGCAGTGGAACGGAGCCGACGCCGACCCGTACGCCTCGTACGCCGAGGTGACGCTCCCGTCGGAGCCCGCGCACACCGAGCCCGGCCTGCCGGTGTCGGACACCGAGGAGATCGGCGAGCCGCTGATCCTGCTCGACCCCGAGAGCCCCGGGGACGGCGACGACGACGGGTTCGACACCGCGTACGACGCCGCGCCAGCGGCCGCCGGCCCCGCCCGCACCCCGCACCCGGCCGGCGGCCGCGCCGCCACCCGGACCGCCTCCCGCAGCCGGCGCCGCGCCCCCGCCAAGCGCTCGGCGCTGTTCACCGTCGCCGTGCCCTCCGTCTGCGTCCTCGGCGCGGCCGGCATCGCCGCCGCGTCGGTCGGCACCGGCGGGGCGAGCGCGCAGGACAACGTGGGCAACCGGGCCGCCGCGCCCGAGGCCGTCAAGCCGGCCGTGGCGAACAACGCGCTCGACACGAAGATGGTCGCCATGGACACCGGCGCCCGCGACTTCGGCGACCGCGCCAACCGCACCCAGGAGCGCATCGACCTCAGGGAGCGGCAGGCGGCGGAGAAGAAGGCGCGCGAGGCGAAGGCCGCCGCGATCGAGGCGGCCCGCCCCAAGTTCGCCCTGCCGGTCGCGCAGCACGGCCTCAGCGCCTACTACGGCCAGGGCGGCGTCAACTGGATGTCCCTGCACAGCGGCATCGACTTCCCCGTCGACTTCGGCACCCCGGTCATGGCCGCCACCGACGGCACGGTCCGCACCCAGTGGAACGGGGCCTACGGGAACATGGCCATCGTGACCGCCGCCGACGGCACCGAGACGTGGTACTGCCACCTCGGCAGCACCAAGATCCGGTCCGGCCCGGTCAAGGCGGGCGACGTCATCGCCTACTCGGGCGACTCCGGCAACTCCACCGGCCCGCACCTGCACTTCGAGGTCCGGCCGGGCGGCGGTGCGGCCATCGACCCCCTGTCGTGGCTGCGCGGCCACGGCCTCAACCCGACCTGACGCACGGGTTGTCCGGCGAGCGCGGGCCGCATCCCCCGGGGGTGGCGGCCCGCAGCCGTCTCCGCTCAGAGCTTCTCGACCGGCGCGTACCGCAGCAGCAGCCGCTTCGGCTTGGCGTCGCCGAAGTCGATGACCGCCTCGGTCTTGTCCCCGGTGCCGTTGACCTGCATGACCGTGCCGAGGCCGAAGCGGTCGTGGGTGACCCGGTCGCCGACGCTCAGCGAGATCGACGGGCGGTCGACCATCCGCCGGGTGGCGAACGTCGACGCGCCGCCCCCGCCGAGCCGCGCGGCGGCCGCCGCGGACGCGCCCGAGCCGCCGCCGTACCCGCGGGTCGGGCCGGCGGGGGCGGAGGAGGGGCCGGTCCGCTTCCAGGTGAGGTACTGGTCCGGGATCTCCTCCAGGAAGCGGGAGGGCGGGTTGTACGAGGGCTGCCCCCAGGCGCTGCGCATCGCCGCGCGGGTGAGGTAGAGGCGCTCACGGGCGCGGGTGATGCCGACGTAGGCGAGCCGGCGCTCCTCCTCCAGCTCCTTGGCCTGGCCGAGCGCGCGCATGTGCGGGAAGACGCCGTCCTCCATGCCGGTGAGGAACACGACCGGGAACTCCAGGCCCTTGGCGGTGTGCAGGGTCATCAGCGTGATGACACCGGAGCCGTCGTCGTCCTCGTCGGGGATCTGGTCGGAGTCGGCGACCAGGGCGACCCGCTCCAGGAACTCGGCGAGGGTGCCGGGACCGGGGCCGGCGGGGGCGTCGGCGTCCCCTCCGTTACGCGGCCAACGCCCGGGCACTGGCCGACGCACGCGCCGGGGAGCGGAAAAG